>NZ_JACFPU010000055.1:0-371 GCF_016101825.1 Gilliamella sp. B14384G12
CCCTCAAAGCTTATTGTATATAAAAGGTAAAGATGGAAAACTATATAATAAATCTTCCTCTTATTTTCTTATGCAACCTTCTGGAGAGTTATTAACTGATAAAGAATAAATGATGAAAAAAAATTATTCAATTAACAACTGCATTATTTGTAACGAGTCTTCTTTTGGGTTGTGATACCTATAATAAAGAGGAGTTTAAGCAAAGAGTTAAAAAAGGTTGGGACGAAGTGCATGCTAGTACTACACTCAAAGGCGATTTAATATTGCTGATTGGGTATTAAATTCGGAAAATAAACTCAATGCTATATATGAACCAATAACAGTAAGTTTACCAGAAGAAACTTACCGAGATATCGTAACATTTTATGTAG
>NZ_JACFPU010000056.1:0-363 GCF_016101825.1 Gilliamella sp. B14384G12
GCAATCGTGCTGTCAATGATGTGAATAAGCTGGCAACGGTAATTGATAATAATGTTGTCATAAATAATACTGACTCAAAAACAGTGAATCCTGATTTAATTACCGATGAGTTTCGTCTAACCTTACCGGAAGAGCGATATAAGCAACTTGAGGCTCAGCTCAAAACCAAACATGGTTCCAATTTTAGTGGTTTTGAGATTATTGACAGTAAAGATGGACTGATAACCGCAACATTTAAAGGTCGAGGAACACAAGAGAGTATTAATGAATTAAAAGCTTACCTGCAAAGATATGCCTCAGATACCACAAAAAATCAATTTGCATCCGTAAAAACACTAATAAATAAAATCACCAATAACCATA
>NZ_JACFPU010000057.1:0-360 GCF_016101825.1 Gilliamella sp. B14384G12
GCGATTCAGATGAATCTTGCTCTTTCTTTGAGGGTAAATCGATGGTAAGGGAAGATTCGTTCATCAATTTAAGGTATTTTTCAATTGTACTGTTTTTTCCTTGTGACCAAGCTCGGCGAGTATAGGCTATATAGGCCTCTCCCTCATACACACTGGTATCTATATTAATAAAAGAACCGGGTATATGGTGATTATTGCTGCCTTCAGTACAGCCTGTAGGAATTTCTTTAACATTGCGTTCTTTAACATCGGTAATGGTTTTATGACGAAATACTCCTGATGGAGTGACTTCATATCCCATAAATTCCCAACCTTTTTGTTTATGTTTGACTAGAATATAAACATAACCTACCCGTAAGG
>NZ_JACFPU010000058.1:0-360 GCF_016101825.1 Gilliamella sp. B14384G12
CTTCACTTGCGGTGACCGTTAATTTTCCATCGACACTGTCTATTTTAATATCTTGCTTGGCAGCCATATTCAGGTTGGCATTTTGCGCCTGCACGTTAACATCACCTTGATTGGCAAAGACTTTCATTCCTGATTTATGAGCAAACAGACCGATGGATTCACCGGATGAGACGGTAATGTTTTTTAACGCATTAATGTCAGTTTGATTTTCACTGGTCATTGAAACGCTATTTGAAGTTGACAATTGGATATTTTCTGGACTGGTTAAAGCAATACCCTCTTGTGCATAAGCAAGAATGCCGCTTTGGGCTAATTGGGTTAATGTCGCTTTAAGTTGCTCCTGACTGTCGGTATCTGCGC
>NZ_JACFPU010000059.1:0-358 GCF_016101825.1 Gilliamella sp. B14384G12
TCCTTTACGGTCGCGTAGTGAATTGAATTTATGGGCAGTTATAAAGGTGTTTTCATCTGAAATTAACTCTTTTTGATTGTTCTCATCATTATTTTCATTATCATTATGCACTATCATTTTTGGATCAACAGCTAATTCTAATAATGAATTTGCAGATTCTAACGAACTAAATCTAAAACTGCGTTTACCCCTTTCAGTAAGCTTATCAGGATCTTTGTAAGACTCTTCATTCAAATTTATTTTGGTAAAGCGTTTTAATGCAATATCTAACTCAATCGTTTTTGTGTTGCGTTCAACGACTTGAGCTGCTTGATCTTGCGATTCAGATGAATCTTGCTCTTTCTTTGAGGGTAAATCG
>NZ_JACFPU010000060.1:0-357 GCF_016101825.1 Gilliamella sp. B14384G12
GCTATGATAATTTTTAAATCTCGACTATATTTTGACATAAAAAGACCCCCAGTTAGTGGTTGTCCAACTATTGGGGGTCACTTCACAATGAGTAAGCTTTTTTATCTAAAATTGGTCGGCGAGAGAGGATTACTCGCATTTCATGCTCGCCCTGCGGGTCGTTGCTAAAGCAACGTTGTCTCGCTGCGCTCGGCTCGAACCTCTGGTCGGTTCTCATCCTCTTAAAATGCAGATAATAAAAAAAGCCTACTCAATGAGTAAGCTTTTTTATCTAAAATTGGTCGGCGAGAGAGGATTCGAACCTCCGACCCACTGGTCCCAAACCAGTTGCGCTACCAAGCTGCGCTACTCGCCGTT
>NZ_JACFPU010000061.1:0-328 GCF_016101825.1 Gilliamella sp. B14384G12
ATAACGAAAATAATTTAATCATTAAAGCAGAAAATGGAGATAAGGTTGCTCAGTATCATTTAGCAAATTTGTTGTTATCGAAAAACGTTGATGGAAAATATAATGATAAAATTTTTTATTGGTATCAGCAATCAGCAGAACAAGGATATGTAGAAGCTGAATTTGCTTTATCGGTTATTTATTCAGAGCGCGGTGACTCTGAAAAATCGTTTATTTGGTTAGAAAAAGCCGCAAAACAAAATCATGCAAAAGCTCAATATGAATTAGGCATAAATTATCGATTTGGATTTGATGTTAAATCAGACAGTTCAAAAGCATTATATTTTTT
>NZ_JACFPU010000062.1:0-319 GCF_016101825.1 Gilliamella sp. B14384G12
GTCGTAACAAGGTAACCGTAGGGGAACCTGCGGTTGGATCACCTCCTTACGAAGAGCTCGTAAGTGTTCACACAGATTGTTTGTTTATAAAGAAGAAGTGATTAAGTCCCCTTCGTCTAGAGGCCTAGGACATCGCCCTTTCACGGCGGTAACAGGGGTTCGAATCCCCTAGGGGACGCCATAAAATGTGATGAAATTGCTTCTTATAAAAATTATGTTTGTATTTACTTGAAATCGCGAGATGGTAAAGTGAATAGAAGTATAAAGCTCTTTAACAATTAGGAACAAGCTGAAAGAAACGAGTTCTCGTTTTTATGTT
>NZ_JACFPU010000063.1:0-319 GCF_016101825.1 Gilliamella sp. B14384G12
TCAAGGCTATTCGTCGATGATAGCGCTGAAATAATTTAAATGAAAGTTCATCTTCCAGTTTATTAATTTGATGACTTACTGCACTCGGACTAATGCAAAGTTCTTCAGCTGCTAATGCAAATGATAAATGACGAGCGACTGACTCAAACGTGTGCAGCTTAGAGAGTTGATAACGATTAATAACATGATTTTTCTTTAAAAATCTATTTTCATCATACATAATAATTCTCCTTTTATTTCTTGATTTAAAATATTTAGAGACTTTTTGACTACTTTAAATAAGTTCATACCTTCATGAGTCAAGGCTATTCGTCGATGA
>NZ_JACFPU010000006.1:0-161053 GCF_016101825.1 Gilliamella sp. B14384G12
TGATGCTCAATAACTGTCTCTGACATAATTCAAATGAATCTTCAGTGTCACTTATCAAGACTTAATTTTTTAGTCCGTAGACTTTAATCTTTCGTCTCGCAAGTGCCCACACAGATTGTCTGTTTCTTCTTTTTTAAAGAGCTGACAGCTTTTTCATTTAACTAAATGTTTTGTTATTTAGTTTGCTGTCTCAAGGGTTGCGTATGTTACTCACTTCACTTGCACTCGTCAACCCCTATTTTAGAAATTTTGCTATTTTTGAATTGATTGATTGCTTTTTATTCAAAACAGTGCGTTATAGCGTTATTTTGAGTTGTTTAACTGCACTTACTGCTTTATTCACCGCTTCGGAATTCGTTTCGGCTTTCGCCAATGCGACTCCCATTCGTCTTACACCCTCTACTTCAGGTTTACCAAATAAACGTATATCTGTATGTGGTTCTTGTAATGCTTTTTCTAAATTAGCAAATGTAACTTGTTTTGAAGAACCATTTACTAAAATCACTGCTGAAGCTGCAGCGCCGTATTGTTCAATATTAGGAATAGGTAATCCCAATATAGCTCTGGCGTGCAATGCAAATTCGGACAAGTTTTGAGATATTAATGTCACCAAACCTGTGTCATGTGGACGAGGTGAAACCTCACTAAACCAAACTTGATCACCTTTTACAAACAATTCTACACCAAATAAACCCCGTCCTCCTAGCGCTTCAGTTATTTTCGTTGCAATTTCTTTTGCTAGATTTAAGGCTTGATTAGACATTTGCTGTGGTTGCCAAGATTCTCGATAATCCCCTTTTTCTTGACGATGACCGATAGGCTCACAGAATGAAATACCATTGATATGTTTGACAGTAAGTAAGGTAATTTCGTAATCAAAATCCACAAAGCCTTCTATTATTACTTTTCCCTCACCAGCTCGACCGCCTTCTTGAGCATAGGTCCATGAGGAATCAATATCCACTTCACTTCGTAATAATGATTGACCTTTACCAGAAGAACTCATAATTGGTTTGACAAAACAAGGAAAACCGATCTCTGTTATCGCTTGTTTAAATTCTGTTTTATTTGCAGCAAAACGATAAGATGAAGTTGGTAACTTTAATTTTTCAGCCGCAAGGCGACGTATTCCTTCACGATTCATTGTTAATTGAGTGGCTTTGGCCGTTGGGATTACAGTAAAACCTTTTTTTTCCATTTCAACTAAGGTATCAGTAGCAATTGCTTCTATTTCAGGAACAATATAATCAGGTTTTTCAGTTTCAATGACGTTTCTTAGTTCATCACCATTTAACATATTGATTATATGATAACGATGTGCAACTTGCATCGCAGGAGCATTAGCATAACGATCAACAGCAATAACTTCACAACCTAATCGTTGTAATTCAATCACAACTTCTTTAGCTAGTTCTCCAGCGCCACAAAGTAAAACTTTTGTTGCACTAGGTGATAATGGTGTCCCTATTTTTGTCATAATATCCTCTTATAGGTTTAATCATTATACTTTGTTAATTAGCTTAAAATAAAAAATCGGGATAATTATCCCGATTTTTCTTAATTTAAAATTATACTGAATATGGATCTCGTAAAATCATGGTTTCACTACGATCCGGACCTGTTGAAATAATATCAACTGGTGTTTCCGTTAATTCTTCAATTCGTTTGATATAGTTTTTTGCAGCTTGTGGTAGTGCATCATAGTTCTTGATTCCAAATGTTGATTCACTCCAACCAGGCATTGATTCATAAACTGGTTTTACTAAACTCCAATCTTCAGCTGCTGCTGGTGCATTTTTTATTACATCACCATTTGGTAATTGATAGCCTACACAAATTTTAACTTCTTTAAGACCATCGAGTACATCCAGTTTTGTTAGACAAAATCCAGAAACAGAATTAAGTTGTACCGCTTTTCGAACAGCAACCGCATCTAACCATCCAGTACGGCGGCGACGACCTGTTGTTGCACCGAATTCATTCCCTTGTTTACAAAGGTATTCACCCGTTTCATCAAATAATTCTGTAGGGAAAGGTCCTGCCCCAACTCGTGTAGAGTAGGCTTTAACAATCCCTAATACATAACCAACATAACGAGGACCAAAACCAGAACCAGTTGCTACGCCACCCGCGGTTGTATTTGAAGAAGTCACGTAAGGATAAGTACCATGATCAATATCAAGTAATGTACCTTGCGCTCCTTCGAACATAATTTTTTCGCCTTTTTTTCGTGCATCTTCTAAAAGAGCAGGAATATCGGCAATCATAGACACTAAAGTATCGGCAATTGCTAATGTGTCATCAAGAACTTTCTGATAATCAACTGCATCGGCTTTATAGTAATTAACTAATTGAAAGTTGTGGTATTCCATCACTTCTTTTAATTTTTCAGCAAATACCGCTCTATCAAGTAAATCCCCGACACGAAGTCCACGACGCGCAACCTTATCTTCATAAGCAGGTCCAATGCCGCGACCGGTAGTACCAATAGCTTTATTACCACGAGCTTTTTCTCGAGCTTGATCTAATGCAATATGATAAGGCAAAATTAATGGGCACGATTCAGAGATGAGTAGTCTTTCTTTAACGGGGATACCTCTAGTTTCAAGTTCTTTCATCTCTTTCATTAAAGCATCAGGGCAAAGCACTACGCCATTAGCAATAATACTAATAACATTATTATGCAAAATTCCTGATGGAATTAAGTGTAGTACAGTTTTTTCACCATTAATAACTAATGTGTGACCTGCATTATGTCCGCCTTGATAACGAACAACATATTTTGCTTTTTCAGTAAGTAAATCGACAACTTTACCTTTGCCTTCATCACCCCATTGTGTACCTAACACAACAACATTATTACTCATAGACTGTTTACTCATTCTGTTATTTATTTGATTTCAATTTCATATACTGGAAAAACTCACTATCCGGACTAATGACCATCACATCATTGCCTGTAAAGCTTTGTTCATACGCTTTTAAACTACGAATAAAACTAAAAAACGCCATATCTTTGCCAAAGGCATCAGCGTATAGTTTTGCCGCATTAGCATCACCTTCACCGCGGATAATACGAGATTGACGCTCTGCTTCTGATAATATTTTGGTTGCTTCAAGTGTAGCTGTTGCTCTTGTTTCCTCAGCTTTTCTAACACCTTCAAAACGTTTATCACGTGCAATAACTTCACGTTCTGCTCGCATTCTTGCATAAATGGAACCAGAAACCTCAGCAGGGAAGTTAATCTGTTTAATTCGCACATCAATCACTTCAACACCAAATGCTCTTAAGCTGGTTTTATTGCTTTCAGGATCTTTTTGGGTGTCAGCAACCAATTTGTCAATTGGTGCTGAGTCAACTGAGTCTTGATGATTGCCATTTAAAGCATCCTTAACTCGAATCATCAAAGAATTTCGTGATTTAGTATCAGCGTTAGAATCATTAATAATGTCTTTATTGCTTAATTTACCGATTTCAGCTCTTAGGCGACCATTTAAACGCGCTAAAAGTAAATCTTCAACATTATTACCACCAGCAACTGTTTCATAATAACGGTTAAAATCAACAATTTTCCACTGAACAAAATAATCAACAATCAATTCTTTCTTTTGTACGTTAAAAAATCGTTGTTCTTTGCTGTTATTAGAACTATTAGTTGTTTGAATTTTTGCATCAATAACTTTGATGCTATCCATACCCGGAACTTTAAAATGTAATCCTGGATTAGATAATCCAATAATTTTGTTAAATCTTAAAACAACACCACGTGTCCCTTCTTCTATCACATAAGCGCTTGAAAAGAACATACCAATTAAAATTAAAACAATAGGAATCAATAATTTACGCATATTCATCTTTCTCCTTATTATTGTCCCATAGTTCGCATAGTTCTTGCTGTGTTACCAGTAGAACTACTGTTACTTGTTGTGGCACTTTTTTGTGATTCACTTGCTGTTTGAGGTATACTTTTTATCGCTTCAGAAGAACTTGGCATATTAAAATTATAGTCACTATTTTGATTTACAGTTGGTGTAGATACTTTTTCGCTTTTATTTTTTAATAATTGTTCTAATGGTAACACCATTAAATTACCGCTTTTATCATTAACGATGACTTTATTCGTTTTCTCTAATATTTTTTCCATCGTTTCAATATATAAACGCTCTTTAGTTATTTCAGGAGCCGCTTTATATTGCGGTAAAATTTGTTCAAAACGTGCAACATCACCTGCCGCTTCAAGTTCTACTCGGACTTTATAGGCATTAGCATCAGCTAAAATTCTTGCCGATTTACCTTCAGCTTGCTGAACTAATTGGACTTTATCTGCTTCAGCTTGTTTGATTTCACGCTCACTATCACCTTGAGCACGAATTGCATCATCATAAGCATCTTGAACCTCATCCGGTGGACGAGCCACTTGGAAGTTTAAATCAACAATATTAATTCCCATATCATAATGGGTTATTACATTAACGAGTTCATCTCTGGTGCTACTTTCAAGAATTGAACGACCATCGGAAATGATAGCATCAATATTAGAGCTACCCACAGCGGTTCGAAGTGCACTATCTGCAGCTTGGCGTAGGCTATCTTCAACATTAGTAACATTGAATAAATATTTTAATGGGTTGCTGATACGATACTGTACATTCATCTCAACAAAGACAAGGTTTTCACCTGTAGTAACAATAAAGCCTTGAACATTGAAATTTCGAGTACCTTGGGTGTCAACAACATAGACTTTATCGATTAAGGTAGGTTTCCAATTTAGTCCTGGTTGAACAATTTCAGGTTGAACTTGACCAAAGCGGGTAATAACACCTCTCTGACTTTGATTAATGGTATAAAACCCACTTAGACCCCAGATAAAAATTATAGCAATAAATGCTATAGCAATAATTTTTGACGGACTCATCGGTAATTTAGTTTTTGATGAACCACCATTGTTATTGCCTAAATTACCTTTTTTTAGAAAATCTTTAATTTTATCCAATATATCATTTGTTGAATTGGAAGGTTTTTTGTTGTTACTTCCCCATGGATCGTTATCTTGTCCGTTATTTCCGGGCTGATTCCACGCCATATTTTATATGCTCCATTTAACGATTAGTTGTTATTTTGCGTATTAATTAAGTATAACAGATCTGGCTCCTGTTTACAGAGACGATTCCATTCAATAGAAGGCATTCTCACATCTAGTCGAAAACTACCATCATCATTAATAAATTCACGTTCTACTGCATTTAACTGATAAAAACGACTTCTGAGTTTTGCCAAATGAGCTGGTAAATTCAACTGGCAAACTTGAATCTGTTTAGCAAGCCTTTCTTTTAATGCTATAAATAATAGATCTAATCCTAAACCATTTTGAGCAGAAATCCAAACACGAATTGGGACTCCTTCTTCATCACGATCAATACTTGGCTGTCTACCTTCAATTAAATCAATTTTATTCATTACTAACAATGTTGGAATATCATGTGCATCAATTTCAAATAGTACTTCTTCTACTGCATGTATATTATCCAACATATTAGGATCCGCCGCATCTATAACATGCAGCAATAAAGCAGCTTCTTGCGTTTCTAACAATGTTGCTTTAAAAGCCGCAATCAGATCATGAGGTAAGTGACGAATAAAACCTACTGTATCAGCCAATACAACTTCGCCTACATCATCGACTGTAATCCTTCTTAATGTAGGATCAAGTGTAGCAAATAACTGATCAGCCGCATAAACATCGGCATTCGTTAGAATATTAAATAGTGTTGATTTACCTGCATTGGTATATCCAACTAAAGATGCCGTAGATAAATCGGCTTTATTTCTTGATTGACGATTTTGATTACGCTGTTTTTCTACTTTAGCCAATCTTGATAAAATTAATTGAATTCTATGACGAATCAATCGTCTATCGGTTTCTAACTGTGTTTCACCTGGTCCTCGTAAACCAATACCACCTTTTTGTCGTTCTAAATGTGTCCATCCGCGAACTAAACGAGTAGATAAATATTGCAATTGTGCTAATTCAACTTGTAATTTACCTTCATGCGTTCTTGCTCGTTGAGCAAAAATATCTAAAATCAAACCTGTTCGATCAACAACGCGACATTCACATAGTTTTTCTAGATTCCGTTCTTGAGTAGGCGTCAATGTATGATTAACTAAAATAACTGAAGCTTGTAGTTCTTTAACTTTTTCTGCAATTTCTAGGGCTTTACCCTCACCAATAAAATATTTGGCTTGAGGGGTTTTTCTTGATGTTGTCACAATATCGAGAATCTCTATTTGAGCAGAAGTAACCAATACTTCAAACTCTTTTAGATCCTCGATATCGCTTTCTTGAGGAAGGAAAACATGGACTAATAAGGCAGATTCTCCGCCCTTATATCGCTCAAACAATCAGATTCTCCGCTGATTTAATCAGTTTCCATTTTCCTCTTCTGGCTGAGATACTAATCCAGAAATTGATCTTGATGGTACAACTGTTGAGATAGCATGTTTATAAACCATTTGGCTTACAGTATTTTTTAGTAATATAACAAATTGATCGAATGATTCGATTTGACCTTGTAATTTAATACCATTAACCAAATAAATTGATACAGGAATATGCTCGCGACGAAGCAAATTCAAATAAGGATCTTGTAATGACTGCCCTTTTGACATGAGATTATCCTTTAAAATGAAATAATATGAAGATTGAAATTATATTTTCAAAAATAAATATCTACTGTAATTGCAATTATAGAATATTTACGTAAGTAAATACCAAAATAACATAAAAAACACGGCACTTGAACCGATCAATTGCAATTTATGCACAAATAACTAAAATTTTAATAAATTTACATTAACTAGACAAAAAAATATACGAAACCGCCTCATTAACTTAAAATATTTTAACAAAACTAAATAAACTATCAATAAATAAAAAGACCAAGGAATAAGCAACAAAAATATCTATTTGAAATTAAAAGAGATGATTGAAAATATTTTCCATATTATTTTTATTTAACCACGTTATAGGTTGCTTCCAACCACGAAGCCAAGTAATTTGCCGTTTTGCTAATTGACGAGTAGCACAAATTCCTTTGAATACCATTTCATCATAACTGGTATCTCCATTTAAGTATTCCCACATTTGGCGATAACCAACACAGCGTATAGAGGGTAAGTTTAAATGTAAATCAGATCGTTGCATAAGCGTCTTGACCTCATTTTCAAAACCTTGATCTAACATCTGTAAAAAACGCTGCTCAATACGCTGATGAAGTTCAGCCCTATCATCTGGCATGATAGCAAATTGCATAACATCATATGGCAAAGCTTCACCACTTTCTTGGGTTAGCTCAGTTAAACTTTTACCTGTAATAAGATAAACTTCCAAAGCACGATTTAGGCGCTGTGGATCATTAGGGTGGATACGCTCAGCCGATACTGGATCAACTTTTTGCAATTCTTCATGAATCGCTTGCCACCCCATTTTATTGGCTTTTTCCTCTATTTGTTTACGTATTTCCATGTTAGCAACAGGAAGCGGTGACAGCCCCTCAATTAACGCTTTAAAATATAACATGGTGCCACCGACTAACAATGGAATGCGTCCTTTGCTTAGAGTCTTTTCGATTTCGACAATCGCATCATGCCGAAAATTAGCTGCCGAATAGCTTTGTGCAGGATCGCAAATATCAATCAATTTATGTGGATATTTCTGTAGCTCTGCTTTTGTTGGTTTTGCTGTTCCAATATCCATGCCACGATAAATGAGCGCTGAATCAACACTTATAATATCAACAGGATAACGCTCATAAAGAGCCATAGCAAATGCCGTTTTACCAGATGCTGTCGGCCCCATTAAAGAAATAATTTTTGGTTTGTTCATGATAAAATCGATTGAGTAAATAATTGTATATTAACTGGATATAAAAATGTTTGTTGCTGTAACAGATTAATATCTATCTGTTCTAATTGAGCTAATAACTGAATCACTTTCGCTACACTCCAACATACTGCATGGCCGTCATCATATTGATTGGCTAACCAATTAGCTATCTGTGTTGGATCTAATATTACCTGTTCTGATTCTGATAAAAAACTAATTAATGCTGGCAAGATTTGTTGCCAATTCATAGTCCGCAACATTTTGGGCACACTTTGTAAATGTAATTTTGCTTTATCTACGTAAAAATCAAAACCTAAAAAATCTAATTGTTTTTGATAACTCGTAAAAACTTGCTGTTCTTTATGATCAATTAATATCGTTAAAGGAATTAATAATTTTTCAGATTCTTGAGATAATAATTTAATTGCCGTTACTTTTTGTTGGGCAACAGGTAATTTCATCAACATTAATTTTTGCTGATTATCTTCATACTTTTCAAGCAATGCTACATCAGATTGAATAACTGTTAATACTCGGCCAAATTGCACTAACGATGAACTGTCAAGTTGCTGTTGTAATGATTGTAATGGCACATTTCGTTTAGGAAATAGTGCCTCAATAACTGCCTGTTGTGGTGCGGTTATTGAATCCTTATCTTCTGTCGATTGAAAGGATTGTAGCTGAGTTTTTTCTATTTCAACTTTTGGTTTAGTTTCGACTAACTGACCATAAATTGCATTTTCTTTAATATGATTAATTGGTTTTTTAGGTAACGAGTCAATTGTTGGATAATTTTTCTGCTCAGTTTCGATTTTTTGATTAAAGATGTTTTCACCAGCAGCTTGTCGATTTGGAGCCATTACCATTTTTTCGTTATATGTCAGCTGTTGATTTGATTCAAGTGCCATGACAATTGCTTGATAAACAAAATCATGTACTAATCTCGCTTCATGGAAACGCACTTCGTGTTTTGCTGGATGCACATTAACATCGACTTGCTTAGGATCAATTTGTAAAAATACAACATAACTCTGTTGTTCATGAGTACGGCTATTGTAAGCTTGTCGTAATGCATGATTAAGCAATTTGTCTTTTATGACACGACCATTAACATAAAAGTATTGCAGTTCGCTACTTTCACTACTAGTAACCCAGCCTTGAATCACTAAATCATCGTGTTGCCAATCCAGTTTTACCGCTTTTTGCATAAACGCTCGGCCGCAAACTAATTCCACTCTTTTTTCTAATTCCGATGCTCGATACTGTTTAACCAATTTACCGTTATGTTGCAAATTAAAAGAGACATCAGGACGAGCCAGTGCAATGCGACGTACAAATTCCTCGATATGCATAAATTCGGTTTTTTCTGTTTTTAAAAAACGGCGCCTTGCTGGAGTATTATAAAATAGGTCAAGAACTTCAACTGTTGAGCCAATGGGATGAGCCGCTGGTTTAATAGTTGGCGTCATATCTCGCCCTTCTGCATAAACTTGCCATGCTTCAGACTGTTCAGCGGTTCTCGATGTTAATGTTAATCTAGAAACAGAACTAATACTTGCTAATGCCTCGCCACGAAATCCAAGACTAATAATTGCATCTAAATCATCTAACGTACTGATTTTACTGGTTGCATGACGAGCTAAAGCAAGGGCTAATTCATCTTTATTAATTCCACAACCATTATCACGAATACGAATTAATTTACAGCCGCCTTGCTCAAGATCTATATCAATTTGAGTACTGCCCGCATCAAGGCTGTTTTCAACTAATTCTTTAATAACCGATGCTGGGCGCTCTACTACCTCACCTGCTGCAATTTGATTTGCTAATTGGGGAGATAGAATGTGGATTGCCATTAATGTTGTTCTCCAAATTTAGGGTTCTGTTTTACGTAGTTTTTTATACCTTGATAAATGGCTTTAGCAATCTTATCTTGATGGGCATTACTGCTTAACAGACGCTCTTCTTCTTGGTTAGAAATAAAACCAACTTCAATTAAAATCGATGGGATATCAGGTGAACGTAAAACACCTAAACTTGCATGTTCCGGCAGATTTTTATGAAGATTAGTTACACTTTTGATTGATTTTAAAACTTGCGTTGCTAATTCATAACCTACTCGCTGAGAATAAGAAAATTGTAAATCTAACACCGCTTGATTTAGGTGACGATTATTATCGTCAGCGAGAACATCTCCAGCCCCGCCTAATAATTGAGATTTTTTTTCATCTTGTTCAAGCCATCGACCAAGCTCAGTATCGGCTCGTTTGGTCGATAAAACCCAAACTGATGCACCAGTTGCATTACGATTTGGCGCTGCATCAGCATGAATTGAAACTAATAAATTAGCTTTATTTTTTCGAGCAATGTCTGAACGCAGGGGAACCGAGATAAAAGTATCATTGCTACGGGTTAATACTCCTTTAAAACTAGGATCTTTATTTAATAAATTAGTCAATTTTTTGGCAATTGAAAACGTAACAGTCTTTTCATATAAATTACTTTGACCTATTGCACCAGAATCTTTACCACCATGCCCTGCATCAACGGCAATCACTACTTTAGTTGCATAAGCTGAACTACAAAACACTAATAACATTAAGAAAGTAAGTAATTTTTTCATGATCTTTTACCGTTAATGTTTATTGTTAAAGATTAATAATAGTTCGACCCTTTTCGCTTTTTGCTTGCACACAAGCCGTACGCTCACAGGCTAAATAAGCCAAATGAATTTCGAGATCTGCACTTGGCAATATACCTTGTGCTTGTTCAGGCCATTCAACTAAACAGATCGAACGCGAAGAAAAATATTCACGAATACCCATAAACTCAAGTTCTTCAGAATCAATTAACCTGTATAAATCAAAATGATAAACAGAGAAATCACAAAACTGATAAGGTTCAACTAAAGTATATGTTGGACTTTTGACATTACCTATATGACCTAATTGTTGTAAAAATCCACGACTAAAGGTGGTTTTACCTGCACCAAGGTCACCCATTAAATAAATAACTATCGTATCATCATGTGTGGATAAATAGTTTAAACATTGCTTAGCAAGTTTGCCACCCAATGAAATGGTTGCTTGCTCATCGGCTAAAATAATAGGTTTCATGATGAATTCTTTGCTCAATAAATAGTCCTTATTATATACTAATAACCATTAAAGATGTACCAAACAAGATTAACTTGCTTTTCTGTCAAAAAGTTTCAGGTTAACTATACGTTTCAGTATAAAAAGTGAGAATTATGTTACATACTATTTCAACCGCTAACCAATCAATCGTAGATACACAAGTAATATCGCAACAAGATGCCGTTTTATTTTGGCAAAACGGTGTGATTATTGCGCTACAAGATAATCCATTATTAGATGAAATTATCAAGAAAACTGCACATTGCTACATTATTGATAATGATATTCAAGCTCGTGGTTTACAGCCATTTATTGATCCAAGAGTCAAAATTATCAATATGCAGCAAGCAGTTGAATTAACAGCAATCAATTACCCACAAATGAATTGGCAATAATAAGGTTATTTGTAAACCAGCCCAAACTATCAGTTTTAATTATCTTAATCATTGTGTTTTATTATCGATAATTGTGATGTTTTAAATTAATCTCAGCTAATTTGCAAATCTAAATCCCTAGGTTTAATATAATTTTCAATCGTTTTTATTAACATTTAAATCTTAATGACAAATTTATTAACACTATCAGAATGTAATGATCGTTTAAAAAAGGGTGATGTTATTGCTTACCCTACCGAAGCCGTTTTTGGATTGGGTTGTGATCCTAACAGTGAGGCTGCTGTACTAACACTACTAAAGTTAAAGCAGCGCTCAATCGATAAAGGGCTAATTTTAATTGCAAGTCATTATCAACAATTACTCCCTTATATTGATGATTCCTCCCTTAATAAAGAACAAAAGCAGTTAGCATTTACGAGCTGGCCCGGACCAGTCACTTGGATTTTTCCCAAAAATAGAACGACTCCCTATTTTTTAACAGGTAAATTTGATTCTATCGCGGTGCGAGTCACTGATCATCCTTTAGTTTGTCAGCTTTGTGATCTATTTGGTAAACCACTCGTTTCATCAAGTGCTAATCTTTCAGGTCATAATCCCTGTCGAACTGTTTTTGAAGTCAAAAGACAATTTGGGGACGATTTTCCTGTATTAAAAGGTGAAACCGGTCATCGCTTACAACCTTCTGAAATTAGAGACATAAGAACGGGTAAAATCATTCGACAAGGATAACATTATGCAAAATTTATATATTGGTGTAATGTCTGGTACCAGTATGGATGGTATTGATATTGCTTTAGTGAATATAACAGAAAAAAAAGTTACATCAATCGCTAGTGATTGTTATCCAATGCCAGCCCATTTAAAACAACTTCTACTGACGTTATGCGAAACCAAACAAACCTCATTGCAAAATTTAGGTGAAATTGATCACATACTTGGGCAGCTTTTTGCTGATAGCATAAATCAATTTTTAAAAGATAATCAGATAAAAAAACACCAAATTACAGCTATAGGATGTCATGGGCAAACCATTTACCATGCACCAAGTGGCGCAAATCCGTTTACCATGCAAATTGGAGATGCCAATATTATTGCAGCCAAAACAGGTATAACCACCATTGCAGATTTTCGACGTAAAGATATGGCTTATGGTGGTCAAGGTGCACCACTGGTGCCGGCTTTTCATAAAGCAGTATTACAAGATCCACATATCAATCGTGTGATACTTAATATTGGAGGAATAAGTAATATCACTGTTTTAATACCTCAATACCCTGTAATAGGTTATGACACAGGTCCTGGTAATGTATTACTCGATGGATGGATCAAAGAGCAGTTAGGTAAAAACTATGATCAAGATGGATTATGGGCAAAAACGGGAAACATTAACCAAGATTTATTAGATTATCTTTATAAGGAAAATTATTTTCAAATGCCTGCACCTAAAAGTACGGGTCGAGAACTATTTAATTTACCTTGGTTACACAATAAATTAGCAGGTTTCAATTTAGCTGCGCAAGATATCCAAGCAACTTTAGTTGAGTTGACAGCTTTATCTATTTCCAATGAAATAAAGAAATTACCGATAGAAAATAGATTATCTTGTGAGCTGTTAGTGTGTGGAGGTGGCGCAAAAAACCCTCTTCTTATGGAGCGTTTATCTCGATTGCTTCCGTCATGGACAGTATTAACAACAGATACAAAAGGCATAAATGGTGATGATATGGAAGCGATTGCTTTTGCTTGGCTTGCTTATTGTAAAATCAATAATCTCCCATCAAATATTCCAGAAGTAACAGGAGCAAGCCAAGCAGTAAGTTTAGGGGTTATTTATCAATAATTATCTTTAATCTGATGATTTTGACTGCTTATTATAACCAATTAATTCAGATATTTTTGCTGCAGCTTGACTAATTTCACTCACTAGTTTAGCTTCATCTTCCTCAGTACTGCATCTAAAAATTGAGGTTGATAAACTTAAAGCAGCAATAATATTGCCTAAACGATTATAAATGGGTACCGCAAAACAACGTAAACCAAGCTCAGATTCTTCATCATCTTTGCCATAGCCTAAACGTTTAACTTCATCAAGTTCAGCAAAAAATGCCTCTTTACTTGTAATAGTTTTAGTTGTGTATTGAACAAAATCTATACCGTCAACTAAACTTTTTTTGCTTTCATCATCTAACCAAGCTAATAATACTTTACCTAATCCACTAGCATGAACAGTCGCTTGATTACCTATTTTAGACGTTAAACACAGACTATATTGTTCTGATGCCACTTTATTAATGTAGATAATTTGGTCACCTTCACGAACGGCTAAATGAATCGTTTCTTTTGTTTTATCCCTTAACTTTCTCATCTCTAAATCAGCAATAGCTAAGAAGTTTTGGTGATAAAGCACACGGTTACCTAAATCAAGTAATTTCAAATTAAGAGAATATTTATCTGAATCTTCTTCTTGATTAACATAACCTAATGATTTCATGGTTTGTAAAAATCGATAAGCTGTGCTTTTTGGCATCATTACTTTTTGCGATAATTCTGATATAGCGATGTCTTTAGATTCAGATAAAGCTTCTAAAATTCCGAAAACTTTTAAAACCGAAGCAACCGATTCTGGTGAGCTATCATTCATTATTAGCACATCTCCTTACTAAAAATTAGTCATTATTCTATTATTAAACGATCAACTAGAACAAATAAAAACTATCGAAAGTATATCATAATTAATAATGAGTCGTTACTAGCTATTTTATAAAAAATCTAATCTCTGCGGAGTAAACATATCAAGCAACACACCCGCTTGTTTGCAAACGCAACCATGTTCAATATTAGGCTTTTTATATAACGTATCGCCAGTACGAACAATTTTGGTTTCATCACCAATAGTAAATTCGAATTCACCAGATAAAACATAAGTGAGTTGTTCGTGTGGATGATGATGCATTGCACCAATAGCGCCTGTTTCAAAATGAACTTCAACCGCCATCATATTACCATCATGCGCTAAAACTTTACGTTTAACGCCATTTCCTAAATCAATTAATTCGATATCCGAATTAAAACAAAACATGACATCACTCCTAAATTCATAAAATAAACAAGAGATAATAAAAATATATCTTTATTTTATTATCTCTTAAATTAACTAATTTTTAAGCTTATTTAATTAAGGTTGTTTACCAATATAAGCCAAAATACCACCATCAACATAAAGAATATGACCGTTAACAAAATTTGAAGCTTCAGATGCTAAAAATACGGCTGCACCGGCTAAATCATCAGGAGTACCCCATCGTCCTGCTGGTGTTTTAGCAATAATAAACTGATCAAATGGGTGACGAGAACCATCTGCTTGTTTTTCACGTAATGGTGCAGTTTGAGGGGTGGCAATATAACCTGGGCCAATACCATTACATTGAATATTAGCATGACCAAATTCAGAACAGATGTTTTTAGTTAACATTTTTAAACCACCTTTAGCGGAGGCATAACCAACAACCGTTTCACGACCAAGCTCACTCATCATTGAACAGATGTTGATAATTTTACCACTGCCTTTTTTGATCATTGAAGGAAGAACCGCTTTTGCCATAATAAATTGACCAGTAAGGTCGATATCAATAATTTTTCGATAATCAGCAGCACTTGTTTCAAGCATTGATTTACGTTGAATAATGCCGGCATTATTCACTAAAATATCAATCACACCATGTTCTTTTTCAATTTGAGCAATGGATTTTTCAACAACAGCTTCATCTGTAATATCAAATAGATAGCCATGTGCATCAATACCAGCCTCTTTATAAGCATCAAGGCCTTTTTGTAAATTTTCAGGTACCACATCATTAAATACGATTTTCGCTCCAGCACTCGCTAATGATTTTGCTATCTCAAAACCGATGCCATAAGACGCGCCCGTTACCAGCGCTATTTTATTGGTGAGTGAAAATTTATTTAAAATCGACATAATTATATTCTCCGTTATCGTTATGATAGACAAAAAGGGTCTATCACATTTCTTCTAATATGTTAGCTGGCACTTTGGTTAAATAAAGTGCGGGTTCATCTTGTGCATCACATGAGTATAAAACGTATTTATTATCAGGTGAAAATGATGGATGAGGATGAGTCACTTGACGATCACCATCTAAAACTCGCCATGTACTATTATGCTTAACCAATTTATGTGCTGTTTTTGTTTTAGGTGCTAAAATATAAAGCCATGGATCATTTTCAATTTTGTAACCACTGGTATCAATTACGTCAACTGGGCTGCCAGTTCCATCTCCAATATACAGCGTACCATCAAAATTACTCATTAAGTGTGAACAAGCTGGCATCTCCATAATTTCTTTATCTTCATTCGTCACAGGATTATAAAGACGGATATATCGTTCTTGTTGTCCTTTCATATAAGACACATAAGCAAGTCCTGATCCATCTGGAACCCAAAATTCATGAGTACAACTCTCACCAGGTAAATTATCATGGGCTTTTCGTTCATTTTTACCATCACGATCGACCAACCAAATTCTTGCATCAACTAAATCATGAGGCCCTTCATGGCAAAATGCGATAGTATTATCATCAAAAGGTCTAAAAATTGGATGTCCTAACCATACATTTTGATCAATTACTGTTTTAGCTACACCCGTTTCAATATCAATCTTGATTAAACGGCAGTGTGGATTTTTATCATAAAATGCTTTAAATATTGTCCAGTCGGTAAGCGGTGTCCAATCTTTTTTATCAATTTCAATACCGACAATTTCATTACAATCACTATTGGCAACCCATGTACCATAACCTACCCATTCATCAGGTACAGTATAAACATTTTTTTCTTCTAAAGTTTCAAGATTAACTTGTTGTAAATTGCGTTCGTTTTTTACATAGTATAAAAATTTATCATCTGGCGATAAAAAACCACCAAAGGTATTATCACCAGGTCCTTCGGTTAGTTGTTTTGCTGTTTGGTTTTCAATATCAAGTAAGTAATAGTTACGATTAGTATCAAACTCACCAGCAAAAAGTAGCTTTTGGCCATCATTAGTAAAGCACTTTTGATAGAAATAATTGCGATGGCATAAAATACCCTCTGGCGTTAACCGAATAATTTCATTTTTTGAATCTTCATCAGTAAATGATGAATATGATAGCTTTACGATATTCCCCTTAGCCATATAAACTCCCTGAATAGAAATACACAAATGTTTAAAAGATATTCATTTATAAATATAGTAATATAAAAAGATTGATGATTTTGTGACTTTCATCACATTGCAATAAATTTATTAAAACATCGTTTTATTTTACTTAAAAAAATTGATATATTTTTTTTCAAGTTTATAATGAAAGTAAAATGTACTAATAACCAATTACAACACTTTGTTATGTAATAAGTTATTATTTCAATCAAAATAGAGGGAAATTATGAAAATAGCACTAATGAACGAATTTAGCCAAGCAGCTAAGAATCCAATTATTTTAAATGAATTAAAAAACGCAACTGAGAAACATGGGCATACGGTTTTTAATGTTGGGATGGATGGCGACAATGATAAAAAATTAACTTATGTTCATTTAGGTATTATTAGCGCTATTTTATTAAACAGCAAAGCTGTTGATTTTGTTATCACAGGCTGTGGAACGGGACAAGGCGCATTAATGGCATTAAATGCATTTCCAGGTGTTAACTGTGGTTATTGTATTGAGCCTACTGATGCTTACTTATTTGCACAAGTGAATAATGGTAATGCTTTATCACTTGCTTTTGCTAAAGGCTTTGGTTGGGGCGCAGAACTGAATGCTCGTTATATTTTTGAAAAAGCATTCGATGGCGAAAAAGGATTAGGTTATCCGCCTGAGCGTCGCGAATCTCAAAACGCTAATGCCGTAATTTTAAATGATATGAAAAATGCAGCAGGAAAAAGTTTAATTGAAGCCTTGAAATCAATTGATCAATCATTACTTAAAGATGCAATCAGAGGCAAACGTTTCCAAAAATGTTTATTTGAAAACAGTCAAAATCCTGAGATTACAGATTTTATCAAAAGTTTACTAGCTTAATTTAGAATTAATTATTTACTGCATCCTAAAATTTTGTGTCATTTCAACTTAATTGATGAAATGGCACATTTCTCATTACTTCTAATAATCTCTTTATTTAATAAATCCAAATAGAATGGTATTAAATATCATTATTAAATTTAATTATTTTTTAGCAACAAATCTTAAACACTATTAATTATCGTGTAATAAAAATTGAGGAATTGGATTGGAAAAGGAAAATTTGAAGATAAAAAAAGCGCTAAGCCTGATATTAGACTTAGCGCACTGTCGTTTAATTATATCGTTTGATTATTTTGCTTTATTTTTTTCGATTAAGATTTTTAACTCTTTTGGTAATACAATATTACCATTTTCATCTCGAGTTATTTTAAATTCAACATCACGTTGCCATAATTCATCACTGGTCACTGATTTAAAATGTTTACTTTTGATCTGTGGTCCAAATGAATCTTTTATTGCTGATTCCCAGCTATCACGAATAGAGTAATTATGTTCAAACGTTACCTTTGGTTTTAAAAACTCATAAGGATTAGCTCGTAAAATATAATTATATCTTGCACTATTAATCGAAATATTATTGTTCATTATATAAGAACCAGTATTAAAGTTATCTGTAAATCCATCCATATTATTGTTTAATGAAATAGAATTGATAATTTTATGATTTACTGGTTGTCCTTCAGCACCTAATTTAAAGCCATTACCAATACTTCCTTTAGCAATGTTCGGTTTAGAGAAAGGAAAACCATTTGAATAAGTGACTGAACTGTCAATTAATACTGGTTCATTTGGACCATCTTCAATTTTATTATAAAGATCAAACCCATCATCGGTATTATTATGTGCAATACATCCTCTAAAGACATTCCCTTTACCAACACCTAATTTAGCGGCAAAGCCATCAGCATTTTTACCTGATTTATCCATATTATTATAAGAATCAGAGTTAAGAATTAAGTTATAAGATGGCCAATAAATTCTATTTTCGTTTTTATTTTTGGCTGATATTGAAAGCCCTGTATCACTATTATTACGGGTAATAACTTGATCAATGACATTATGACTACCCGAAATTCTTAAATAGGCTGGCTTATTATCTTTATCATCAATATTTCCATCAAAGATAACGTGTTTAATAGACCAATAGTTGCTGTCTAACTTAAATGTGTTATTGATAAAAATGGCTTTATGTTTATTAATTGCTTGTATCGTTTTTAATTTATCTGGCAATCCGCTTAATTGAGCTGGAAGAGTTATACCGTCGTAATAGCCATCCATCAAATGAATAACACCACCTGGAACAACGCTATTAACGGCTGTTTTAAAATCCACTGGTGATTGCTCGGTACCTTTATTATCTTTTTTACCTTCTGGTGAAACAATAATGTTAGATAAATCTTCAATTGATGATTGATTTAAATCTACTGTAAAGGTTTGTGTATTAGTTTTTCTTTTATCTTTAAACTCTACAGTAAAGACATTACTACCCTCTTTTAGCTGAGTTGGGAACTGTAATAATTTACCCGTTTGCGCCTTTAATTTTTTATTAATTTCTTTAACGGTTACAGTACCTGAAGTATTTGGGAAAAACTGTAATGTATAATTTTTACTAAATACATTTTCTGATGATGATAAGGTTAAAGTTGGCTTAATATCCACAATAACTTCTGGTTTAGCCGGTAATTTATCATAGTTAACTTTTTCATCATTAAGCGTTAATTTGGAATTTTTAAATTCAACTTTTGCATTTCTAGATGCAAAAAAACCAACATAAATATTTTTATTATCTTGTTGATTTAAAAATCCTGAATAATCATTGGTTGCCCACTGTTTCTCTTCACCTGTCGCATTATTTTTCATCGATAAGATAAATTGATTGTCTGTTCTTGTCATTGTTAAATGCATACTTTTAACATTAACATAGTTAACATTTTCAACATAACCAACTTTCTCAATTGATATGCCTTCATTTCCCCATGCTTTTTTTACGCCATCACGTACTAAGCCGGTTACTTTTACTAAATTATCATTTTTTTGATTTTGAGTAATTAATGCATTCATAATTACATTTGAAGCATTAGGAAACTCTTCGTAACCTGCTGGCTGTGGTTCACTTCTAGCAACGCCAATTGTATCTCGAGCAAATAAACCAACCGCTTCTTGAGCAGCAGGAGTTTTACCATCCACTTCAGGTCCGATTTGCTCTAAGGTAACATCACTTTCTAATATAAAAGTTTGATCAACCGGTAATTGGGTATAAAACACCACCATTCCATCATGTGAGTTAGCAATTTTACCTCCACGACTTTCTAAGTAAAAATCAGAAGGTAACTGATAAGATTGATTTGGAATTAAATAATCGTTTTGACCAGCTATCCAAGCATTATTGGTTCCCACTTTTTCTGGTTTAATAAGCGATGCAAAGTTCAAGTCTGTCGATTGACCAAAGGCTATCGTTTTCCATTCTTGTGCAGAAGCAACGTTAGCATAAAGCATAGATAGACAAAGTATTGAAGTTAATATTTTTTTCATTATGGGTCCTAACATTTTTTATTACAAATTTTAAAGCTTTCCATTACCAACTAATTGATTGTAGTTATTGCTAAACTGTTTGATATCATCCAAGTTATATTGATAAGGCACAGACCAATTCAAATTATCATCAAAATCACAAGAAGATAATTTCAATTTAGATTCATTAAATAAAGATTTTTTATCTACAAGATTATTACCTTTAAATTGTTTAGCTACTTTGCAATGATCTTTCAAACCATCAATCATAAATTGGTTATTTTCAGAAATAACACTACCTCTATAGCCTAGACCAATTGAATATTGGTAAGGATAGATTGTTTTTGATTTATTAACTGCCCCTTTAAAAAGGTTGTTATACATGTGGATTTTGCCAAACCTAACTCGTGGAGCTCGCTGAGTAATATCAGAAAAAACATTATGATGAAGAGTGATATTTAATTTATTTTCATCTTGTTCTGCATTTTTATCGCTGTGCCCAATTAACATGGTTTTATCATGATTTTCAAATAAACAATAAGAAATAGTAATCAAATCGCTACCGCGTTTAATATCTAATAAACCATCATGTTGTACATATTTCCAGCCATCTTTTTCCTGATACATATCATCAGTAAATTTACCGTCAGTAAAAGTGACATGATCCACCCAAACATAACTTGAAGAAATAATATTAATGCCGTCCCATTCAGCATTCCAACCATCACCCTCTTCAAATTTTGGTTCAACGTCAATTGGTGCTTCAATTTTTAAATTACGAATAATGATATTCTCTACATTAGATAAAATAATTGAGCCATTGATAAAACCCGCATCTTCACCCACACCAATTAATGTCGTATTACTAGGAATTTTGATCAGGGAACGTGATTTTTGATCTTCAAAATTTTTATAAGGTTTATTTTCACTAACATCAATCACTCCTGAAATTTGAATAATCCGTGGCTGATTTTTATTGATCTTAATAGCCTCAAGAAGATCTTTCTTATTATTCACCAGAAAGATCATCTCTTTTTTCGCTTTAGAACCACCTATTGTTCCACGCTTTGTTGCGGAATTGAATCCGCCAAAGCCATTGTCAGGTGCAACATCAAGTGCCTGTTTAACTTTTATTGGTGCGGGTGATAATGCGTAACTGTTAAAGCTATATGAGTTAATTGCTAATGGAATTAACACAGCGATAAGTAGTTTTTTCATTTTAATTGATACCTTAATTTTTATTGATGAATTTTATTAAGATCAACAACCAAATCTTGTTTTAACTGAGGATCGTTGTTGATAGCTGTCGCGATAATTTTAGCTATCGCTTGTGCACCTTTTTCTTGAAAATGGGTAGCATCAGGGTTACTAATCACGCCAGAAGTTTGATTTTTATAGTAGGGGTATTTAGGATCATTAGGATCAATAACTAACCAGTAAGACTGCCAGTCATCTTTATGTTGATTAGCAAAGTCAATACTTAATGATTCTAAATCAATTAAAGTTACTTGATTGACTTTAGCGGTATGTTTAATGGTATTGGAATAATCCCCCCAATAAGCAAAACCGGGTTTATTGGCGGTATAATGCATATGACTAACAGGATCGTTACTCTGATTTTGATAAGCAATTTTATTATTTTTATCTTTAAAACGAGTAACTGGCGTCATTAAAATAGGTGTCATTTTTAACTCTTTTGCCACAGCAAGGTAATCTTCCAGAGAAGATTGAAATGACATACTCTCTTGTTTTAATGGATGTTGTTTTTGATTGTTATCGTCATTAGGGTAAGTACACAAATTAGCAACATCCACTTTACCTCGTTTCGGATTACTACTATCACATTTTTCATCATTATGTCCAAAAGCAATGATCATATAATCGCCTTTTTTCATAAAAGGCTTCATCAAGTGAAACCAACCTTCTGTTTTAAAGCTACGGCTTGAACGACCAGATTGCGCACCATTAATGACAATGGTATCTGCTTTATCATTGATGAACTGATCAAAAACTTGTCCCCACCCCATTCTTGGATAAACTTTTTTATCGTAATTAGAGGCTGTTGAATCTCCCAAAATGAAAATGCGTTTTTTTGCGTTTATATTTTCTTTTTTTTGTTTAACAGATTGTTGATAATCAAAAGGTGAATCTTGGCTTATAGGTTTAAAACGCATATCAAGCAATACCGTTTCACTTATTTGACCTGTTGCTGAATGATATCCTCGATTAAATAACATAACATCAAGTAAATCTTTTATTTTTGGACTATTCGTCGTAATTGGATCAAAAGAGTTATCCTTAATACCTACTTGAAGCAATGCTTTATCAAATAATAGATGAAATTTATTATACGTTTTCTTTAATAAATCATCTTCCACAAGAGAAGGTAACGGATTATCAACAAATTTTTCAGGACCAATAAGATTAACTTGTTTAGCCAGCTCACTGGTTAAATAATCAGTTAACGGATTAATATTAACCGTATTTTTTTTATCTTGTTGTAATGTATATACATATGAAAACAGACAATTACCATTACAAAATTGATCACCATTTACTTTACGTTCTAGCGAATTTTTGTTCGTAAAAACAATCAGTGGTGGTGTAAGATTTGATACATCTTGCCGATAAAACCCATCATTGTTGGTGGTTGTTTGTAAAACTTTATTATTAGCATCACGAATAATCACGGATGCGTCTATGGGTTTATTTGCATAAGCATAACCTTGTATGATTGTATTTGCTGATACTTGATTAATTGAAACGCCAACTAATAAAAGTCCAAAAAAGGTTTTCTTCATCATCTTTTCACCACTAACTGTTTTTCCTAACTTTTTATTAATTCACTAAAATTAGAATAAATATGATAATCCTAGGGCTAATTTAGTTTCCCTTGAGTCAGAATGAACACTTTTAGCCACATCTTCTGCAGCAAAATTCACTTGCCAAGCTTTCGTTACTTGCCAATTTATATCTAACTCTTGCTGATAATCATGTCGTTTATCATTTTGTAATACATAGTTCCCTTTTAAGTATGAAAAGCGATAACCAATGTTCCAATCAGGAGATAGGTTAATATCCGTTCCAACATCAAAGCGATTACGTGACCGATTATCGACATAACCTTGAACACTATCTTCGCGTTTGCTTCTTGAAACTTTACGATATTCAAAACGATATTGACTATAAAACGATACATCATCGCTTTGTAACCAAGTCAATTTTAATGCTGGAGAATATCGAACACCTGGGCGTTGTGAATCACTTACATCACCCAACTGATAATGAGGTAAGTTTTCGACACTTTTCGCTTTATAACCACCGCCAGAATAGAATCTAACTTCAATATTTGGTGTTACAACCCATTGATCAGCTAAATAGAAGTTGTAACCGCCATAGATTTGATAATGACTTGAAACAAGATCATCAAATAAAATTCTATTTTTTATTTGGTTATAGGTATTTACACTAAGGCCGATATAGCCTTTTTTATTAAAATCTGCGTATAAACCAAAACTATCGCCATGATAATGAGAACTTAAACCATAATGGTGTGCATATTTAAAATAGGTTTTGTAGGAAAAATCGGAATCTTTACTATTTGATTGACCAAAAGCATAATTGAAACCAACTTTAAACTTAGCTTGCCTTGTATCGGTTGTTTTATTTTTTGATACATCAGAAATAGAAAAGTAAGGACGAAATAATTTTGAATAATTGTAGGTTATTTTAAATTCTTGTTCATAATCATTTTTTTTGTTGTTATAAGCGATATATTTATTTTTATCAAATGCCCCTTTAGTAAATTTATAAGAATTATTAGTAAAATCACCAAGGTAATAATTAAAAGTATAAGCAAGATTGAATGCTTTAAATCCAGAATAGTTCAATGCCCAATCAAAGCGGTGTCTACCACTATTACTTGTGGCTTTATATTTAACTTGCTGGCCAGATACTTTTGCTGTTTTGTAGCGTTCAGCTTGGGATATTTTTTTCCATTCATAGCGATAACGTATACTGCTTGACCAATCGCTATTAAATTTATAACTGTATTTTAAACCCGGCTGATATAGAACTAAATCTTTACTAAATCCTAATTCTAATGCTGGAATTATCGATCCCCATCCATTATCAAGAGTGATATTTTTTTGAATAACAACACCACCTGATCCACCATGCATATCATCATATAAAACATCACGTTTGTTTCCTCCACCTTCAGTAACACCAAATTTGAATTCATATTGCCAATTACTATCTGTTTTATGTATTAGTTTAATAGTGTCTCCATGAATTCTATCCATTGATTTCCAGTTATGTTCATATTGAAAAACGGTTTGACCAGAACCAGCAAAGCTACAGATAGGAAAGGTAGATAGAAACATTAAAAGCGGTATTTTTTTTAATTTATAATTACTCATTATTGTTTTCCTATTTTTTAAAATGCTGTTTTATATTTTTTAATATTTTATTAATATTTTCTGTTAATAAGATCACAATTTAAAAAAACAGTTCTAAAAAAATAATAAAAACATGATATTTATAATGTTAGTTTTTAATACTACGCATATAGTAATTTTCACATTAAATAAATTGTTACCAAAATCACATTTCTAAAAAAAAATTTGGAATAAACTTGTATAAATTAAATATTATTTTAATAATATTTTTAAAACAGTATTTCATAATTGTTAAGGAAAATAGATTTATGGCTTATAATCAGAAAAAAATAACCTTACTAACTCGATTTTCGTATGGTAGTGGTAATTTAATAGGAAGTGGTGCATTAGCAATTAGTGCTGCTTGGTTATTATACTTTTATACAACCTTTTGTGGACTTTCGGCATTTCAAGCAACGTTAATTTTTTCAATTGCGACTTATTTAGATGTGATTTTAAATCCATTAATGGGATTTATTACTGACAATTTTAACCATACTAAGCTTGGGCGTCGATTTGGGCGTCGTCGATTTTTTATCTTATTTGCCATTCCATGTATGATTATTTACCCATTACTTTGGCTTGATGGAATGAATTTCTGGTACTACTTAACGACCTATATTTTATTTGAATTCATCTATACCATGATTATGATCCCCTATAATACGTTACCAGTAGAGATGACTAAAAACTTTGATCAACGTACTTATTTAGCGGGTTCAAAAGCAATGTTTGGTAAAGTTGCTAACTTCTTAGCCGCGGCTATCCCTGGCGTATTTTTCTATTTATTTGATGGAAAAGACTCTCCATTACCATTTTTATTAACGGGTATAACTTACGCATCTATCATGGCAATTGCACTCATTTTACTTTACTTAAACAGTTGGGAAAAATCAGTTGATGAAATTGAAGATGAAACAACTTCTGGTCTTGGAGAAAGCATTGTTAAATTATTTTCAGATGTCTTTTCAACTTTCCGTTTAAAAACCTTTAGAAACCACTTAGGTATGTATCTATTTGGCTTTGGTGCAGAATGGTTATTTGCTGCAACGTTTACTTATTTCGTTGTATTTAACTTAGGTCAACCAAGAACTTTTGTTTCGCAAATGAACAGTTTAAGTAGTATTTGCCAATTAATTTCAACCGCTTTCTTTATGGCTTGGTGTGTAAAACGCGGATTTAAAAGACCATTTGTCATTGCTATATTAATCGTAATTTCTTCAGTAGTCGGTTATATCGGTGTCTACTACCTTAACATGCCTCATGTTACTTGGATTGTTATTGGTATTACTATTTGGTTCGGTTTAGGAACAGGCGGTGTCTATTATATTCCTTGGAGCGTATACACATTCTTAGCAGATATCGATGAAGTACTAACAGGCAGGCGCCGTGAAGGTATTTATGCTGGAGCAATGACCATGGCGGGTAAATTAATGCGTGCAACAATTGTCTTTGTCTTAGGTATTGTATTGAAATACTCTGGTTTTGTATCTGGTGTAGATGCAGTTCAACCACAAAGTGCAATTACTGCAATTAACTTAGTATTAGTCATAGGTGTGTGTGGAATGGCATTATTAGGTATTTTCTTCACATATCGTATGAAATTAGACAAATCAACTCATGCACTTATTATTCAAGAGCTTGATAGATTGAAAAATGGTGGTAAAAAAGAAGATGCAACACCAGAAATAAGAAGCTTAGTTAAAGAGTTAACTGGTTTTGATTATGATAACTGTTTTGGTAACAATAACGTTGGTTTTAAACAACACTAATAAAAATAAATAATAATAATATAATCAATTATAAATCATCTAATCTAACCAATTAGATGATTTTTTTTATATTCTAGATTAAACCAAATTTTTCTAATGCTTTAGCAATACCATCATTATTATTGGTATCTGTTATATATTCAGCTTGGTCTTTTAACCCATCAACCGCATTTCCCATAGCGATTGGATGATCAACAGTAAGAAACATTTCTAAATCATTCATACCATCACCAAAGGCATAAGTTGGCACATCATCAAACCCTTTCATTTTTAAAAGTTCCTTAATACCTCTGCCTTTTGAACCACCATGATTAAAGACATCAACACAATAAGGAGTATTACGAATAAAAGTGAGTTCAGGAAACAACTGACGATAAGCCGATTCACCTTGTTCACAAAGTAATAGCAACATCTGAATAGGTTCTTTTAAATAGATTTCATCATCAACAGGAGGAACATCTTGTTTTAAATAGTGATAAAATTTTTGTGCTGATTGACTATTTTCACTAATTCGCATTGTTTTGTAATTATAAAAAGACAAAGGAATATTTTTCTTTTCTCTAGAAAATTCATATAACCGAGTGATAACGTTTTTATCAATATTATTGGTAAATATCACCTCTTTTTCATAAACAACAACTTGTCCATTCATCCCTATAATCGAGTCTATGTTGGTTTCTTTCATCAAATTAACAACTTCAAGCGGAGTTCTTCCTGTTGCAATCATAGGTATCATATTATTTTTCTTAAGTTTTTTTATTGCATCATAAGAACTCGGCAATAGATCTATATTGCTATTAAATAAAGTACCATCTAAGTCAAAAAATACGATAGCTTCAGGTTTTTTAGTCATATTACAAATCCAAGATATTTTTAATAAAAGGAATAGTTAACTTACGTTGTTGAGCTAATGTTGCTACCTCAAATTTCTCTAATAACGAAAATAAGGTTCGCATATCGCGATTTACACGTTTTAATAAAAATAACCCAACTTCTGTTGATAATTCAAACCCACTTAATTGAGCTCTTAGCTGTAAAGCTTTAAGTTTATCATCATCACTTAATTCTTTTAATTGATAAACTTGCCCCCAAGACAATCTAGAAACCAAATCTGGTAAGATAAAAGAGATCTGTTTAGGTGGAGCACTTGCAGTAATTAATAACTTAGTAATGTTCTTTTCTGTTAATCGATTAAATAAATCGAAAATAGCCTCTTCCCAATCCCTATGGCCCGCTATAGCATCAATATCATCTAAACATACTAAATCATAATTATCTAATCCCTGTAAAATTTCTGGTACTAAATGATAATACTGTTTTAAAGGAATATAACTGGCTAACTTATTTTGACTTGATGCATGTAATAGATGAGTACGGCCAGAAACCGTTGCTGACCATATATAAAAGGCATTAAAACTCTCTTTACCCAATAAGGTTTGCAAAGAATCAAACAATAATTGATTATCACCTACATAAAAACTATCAAAAGTTTCATTATTAGGTAATGAAAAAGGTAAAGGTAGCTGTGAAAGAGTAATAAAGAAACCTCACAATAAAAAAACGAATCGTATTAAGTATAAATTTGCTTTTATAAAAATCAATCCCTTTTATGGAAAAGTAAATAAGATCCTATAAATGTCTATAAAATATTTAATTTTAAAGCAACAAAATACTTTGTAAACTTTCTAAGTTATAACTTCAAATAATTAAATATACAATTTGTATTGGTATGAAATTAATCACATTATTATTATTTATCAAGAACAAAATAACTTATGTTCAATTACATAAAAATACTTTGAGTCGTTCAAATATCATTACACAATTTTCATCACGCTAATTTTGTTTTTTTATAATAAATAATTTAAGCACAAATACTGTTATATATTATTATAAACGAACTTTAATATATCATAAAATCATTGAATTAACCTGAGCTATATTTTCTGATCTAAAAGTAGTTCCGTTAAGTTAAAAATTTAAAAATATTTTCAAAGATCCTCTTATTAATTTGATCCCTGAATCAATATTATAAAAATAGATCATATTACCAAGTGTAAAAATAACTCAATAAAAAGCTAAAAATTAAGCAAACAAACTTATTTTTTGTGGATAACTCTGTGGTAAAACCGGATCATAAGCTGTGATAAGCATATTAACAACCTAAAAAAATAAATTTGTTGTGGATAAGTAATATATTTATCAACAATCTTAAACAGGAAAAGATCCGATCAATTAACAGAGTTTATTCTTCAATAAGATCTTATAAAATAATTAGAAATAAAAGTTATCAACATAAAGGATCCACACTAATAGTAATAAAAATAAAAAGATCATATAAAAGATCTTATTTAATTTAGATCGCGATCAAAATAGATCATTTGACGTAACAAAAAAGATGAGTAAAATTCCTTACGCTAAATAAAACCAAATCACTTGATCAAAAAAATTGATCACCTATATATAAAATAACAAACGAGGCTTTTTTATGTTTTATCCAGATCTTTTTGATGTCATTATCGTTGGTGGTGGACATGCTGGAACCGAAGCCGCTATGGCATCAGCAAGAATGGGGCGGAAAACACTACTTTTAACCCATAATATCAATACATTAGGACAAATGTCTTGTAATCCAGCCATCGGTGGTATAGGTAAAGGTCATTTGGTAAAAGAAATTGATGCTATGGGAGGATTAATGGCACATGCTATTGATCTAGCAGGGATCCAATTTCGAATATTAAACAGCAGTAAAGGACCAGCTGTAAGAGCAACACGCGCCCAAGCAGATCGATCTTTATATCGAAAGGTAATTAGAACGACACTTGAAAACCAAGAAAATTTGATGTTATTTCAACAATCAGTTGAAGATGTGATCATTGAAAACGATCAGATCACAGGTGTTGTCACTCAAATGGGTGTTTCTTTTAAAGCAAAAGCCGTAGTATTAACCACAGGTACGTTTTTAGACGGTAAGATCCATATAGGACTTGATAATTATAGTGGTGGACGAACAGGCGATCCTGCTGCTATAGGTCTATCTAAAGCATTGCATCAATATCCATTTAGAATGGGACGTTTAAAAACTGGTACTCCACCAAGAATTGATGCCAGAACAATTGATTTTTCACAATTAGGTACACAATATGGTGATGATCCTGTTCCGGTATTTTCATTCTTAGGTAAAGCAAGTGAACATCCTAGACAGATCCCGTGCTATATCACTAGCACCAATGAAACGACACACGAGATCATTCGTAATAGTTTGGATCGCAGCCCTATGTATACAGGCGTTATTGAGGGGGTTGGACCACGATATTGCCCATCAATAGAAGATAAAATTATGCGTTTTGCGGATCGTAATTCGCATCAGATCTATTTAGAACCAGAAGGATTAGACAGTAATGAGATCTATCCAAATGGGATCTCAACAAGTTTACCGTTTGATACTCAACTTGCTTTTGTTCGAAGTATGAAAGGATTAGAGAATGCGAATATTGTCAGACCGGGGTATGCGATCGAATATGATTATTTTGATCCTCGAGATCTCAAACCAACGCTTGAAAGTAAAGTGATCAAAGGATTGTTTTTAGCAGGACAGATCAACGGTACTACGGGTTATGAAGAAGCCGCAGCTCAAGGTATGTTAGCAGGATTAAATGCCGCACGCTTTGTTTATGATCAAGATCAATGGTATCCAACGCGTGATCAAGCTTATTTAGGAGTATTAGTTGACGATCTTTGTACACTTGGTACCAATGAACCTTATCGTATGTTTACTTCACGCGCAGAATATCGTTTAATGCTTCGTGAAGATAATGCAGATATTCGTTTAACGGAAATTGGCCGTAAATTAGGTATGGTTGATGATTATCGTTGGCAACGTTTTAATGAAAAATTTGAAGCTATTGAGCAAGAAAGAGCGCGTTTACGTGATATATGGGTACACCCGCATATTGAAACAATCGATGAAGTAAATGCGGTATTAAGTGCTAATCTAACCAAAGAAGCCAATGGTGAAGAGCTGCTTAAACGTCCTGAAATGAGCTATCAAACCTTAAAATCACTGTCACTTTTTGCGCCTGGACTGTCTGATGAGCAAGCTGCTGAACAAGTTGAAATTCAGGTCAAATATGACGGCTATATCAAATTACAGATAGAAGAGATTGAACGCCAAAAACGTAATGAAGAAACACTTATTCCTGATCATATAGATTATGCGGAAATTTCAGGTTTATCAAACGAAGTTGTTGCCAAATTAAAGCAACATAAACCTGTATCAATTGGACAAGCTTCACGTATATCAGGTATTACGCCGGCAGCGATCTCAATGCTATTAGTTTATTTAAAAAAGAAGAATTATGTTAAAAAAGAAACTCACTAGTCTTATTGATCAAACGGATCTTTCGATCTCTGATCTACAAATTGATCAGCTGGTTAACTATGTTGAAATGCTTAATAAATGGAATAAGGCTTATAATTTAACTGCGGTGCGCGATCCAAACGAGATGCTCATTAAACATATTATGGATAGCTTAGTTGTGTCGCCTTATTTAATGGGTCAATCTTTTATAGATGTGGGAACAGGTCCTGGACTTCCAGGTGTCCCATTAGCCATTATTAATCCTGATAAGCAATTTGATCTGGTTGATAGTTTAGGTAAACGTATTCGTTTTTTAAAACAGGTACAATTCGAATTAAAACTTACCAATATCAATCCAGTGCAAAGCCGGATTGAAGAGTATACCGATAAAAAATTTGATGGTGTTATTAGTCGTGCTTTTGCTTCTTTGCAAGATATGCTTAGTTGGTGTAAACATCTGCCTAATCAACAAGGCGCTTTTTATGCTCTAAAAGGCAGTGATATTGATGCTATTCCTGTCGGTTTTACACTTAAACAACATATTAAACTTACCGTTCCACAATTAGATGCGGAGAGAAGTTTAGTTATTATTCAATAGTTTTATTACTCAAACGTATAGTTTACCTGAAACTTCTTAACAAACTTATTTTTTACGTTTTTTCAGGTAATCTTTAATACCATTAACAATAGCGGTAGATATTTGGATCTGGAATGCAGCTGTATTTAATTTCTTTTCTTCATCGGCATTACTAATGAAGCCTGTTTCAACTAAAACAGATGGAATATCAGGCGCTTTTAATACTGCAAAACCGGCTTTTTCAATTGATGGTTTATGTAATTTGTTGACACTCTTCATGCGATTCAAAATTGAACTACCTAAAATTACACCATTGCTAAGCGTAGTTTTTTGTACTAAATCTAAAATAGTGTTATCTAAGTACTTATCGCCACTGCGACTTACTCCACCTATTTGGTCGGCTTCATTTTGCGTTTGTGCTAGATAGCTTGCAGCTGAACTACTCGCTCCTTTAGTAGATAGGGCAAAAACAGTTGATCCTTTTACGGATCGATCAACAAAGGCATCAGCATGAATCGAAATAAAAAGATCCGCTTGTAAAGATCGAGCTTTCGCTACTCGCACATTTAAAGGTATAAATACATCTTCATTACGAGTCATATAGACTTTTATATTGGGTTCTTTCTTAAGTAGATCATAAGTGCGTCGAGCTATTTGCAATACGATATCTTTTTCTCGTGTTTTTTTCAAACCAATAGCGCCCGGATCTTCACCACCATGACCAGGATCAAGTACTACTATTACTGGTGGTGTTTTATTTTGTGTGTTTTTCTTCTGTGGTGGTTTCTTTTTATTGTTATCAACTTTGATTTCAGACTGTTTTTTAATAAGCTCACCATCTTTATACTCTTCTAATAGAGCAAGTAAAGGATCATCATCTTCAGTTGAAGCTACTTTGGATGGATAAAGATCGATAACTAAACGATTCTTATATTTTTCAATAGGTGGAAGTGTAAAAGAATTTGGATTAACATCCTGTTTTAAATTGACCATTATTCTTACAGTTTCGTTATTTAGCTTAACAACATCTATCGATTTAATATAAGGATCGTGACTTAACACTTTTGATGATATCTTTTTTAAAGTCGCATCTAAATTAATATCATTAATATCAATAGCTAGTCTTATTGGGTTATTTAGTAAAGAATATTTATATTTTAGACGCGTATTGGTCTCTATTGTAATTCTTGTATAGGTTGATGAAGGCCAAACACGTACTGCAACCACTTTCGCTAATGTAGCAGCAAAGCCAACACGAGTGACAGATAATAAACATGTCGCAATGATGCCTTTAATTAATAGGCGCTTTGTTGGACTGTGTGTATTGGGCATATCTAAACTATTTATTTACTGAGACAATTGACCGCAAATAATAACATAAAATATTTATTTTTTAAAAAGAATGATTATCATCTTCACCTACTTTTTTGATAGAAGATTTATCTATATTTGCTATTTTAGAAGAATTGTTATTCTTAATAAATGATTAATTTATTATTATTTTTTTATTAATAGATTCACTTTAATAAATATAATAATGCAAAAAAACTGCTTTAAATTCAACATGAAGTTAATTTTTATGTGATTTGCTCTTAGTATTTTAAATTAAACATTGTTTTAGTTATCTCTTTTCTATATATCGAATTAATCAGAAATAGATAGTTAACCAAATATTAGCGTTTCTGTCGAAATTATGAAAATTTTAACTGGGGTTAATTTATAATCTGCAATATAGCCGTAAATTTTATTAAAAAATATAAAGTATTACCTTGTTTTACCGTTTTTTATTTTATTATAGACCCTACAATCACAAAGGATTACAATATAAGGCGCTAAAATCGCGGATTTAAACCCGTTTTCATTTTAACAATTAATTATAGCTGAGTTATTGATGAGCAAAAAATTACATATAAAAACATGGGGATGCCAAATGAATGAGTATGACTCAACCAAAATGGCTGATCTCCTTGAATCCACCCATGGTTTAACATTGACTGAAAATGCTGAAGAAGCAGATATTCTATTACTTAATACCTGTTCTATTCGAGAAAAAGCCCAAGAAAAAGTATTTCACCAATTAGGACGTTGGAAAAATCTTAAACAGCATAATCCTAATATTATTATTGGAGTTGGTGGTTGCGTGGCTTCTCAAGAGGGTGCTCATATTCGTAAACGAGCCCCTTTTGTCGATATTATTTTTGGACCACAAACGTTTCATCGTTTACCTGAGATGATAGAGCAAATTCGTAGTGGTAAAGGTCAGCATGTTGTTGATGTTAGTTTTCCAGAAATTGAAAAATTTGACCGTTTGCCTGAACCTCGCAGTGAAGGTCCAACAGCATTTGTCTCCATTATGGAAGGATGTAACAAATATTGTACTTATTGCGTGGTACCTTATACTCGTGGTGAAGAAGTAAGTCGACCTTGTGATGATGTTATTTATGAAATCGCACAACTGGCTGAACAAGGTGTGCGTGAAGTAAATTTACTGGGTCAAAATGTTAATGCTTATCGTGGACCAACTTTTGATGGTGATATTTGTTCATTCGCTGAGTTATTACGTTTAGTGGCTGCCATTGATGGTATTGATCGTATTCGTTTTACCACCAGCCATCCAATTGAATTTACTGATGACATTATTGATGTATACCGTGATACGCCTGAACTGGTTAATTTTTTACATTTACCAGTACAAAGTGGTTCTGATCGAGTATTAAATTTAATGAAACGAACCCATACGGCAATTGAATACAAATCCATTATTCGTAAATTACGTAAAGTACGTCCTGATATTCAAATAAGTTCGGATTTTATTGTCGGTTTTCCTGGTGAAACGCAAGAAGATTTTGAGCAAACCATGAAACTCATTGCTGATGTTAATTTCGATTTAAGTTATAGTTTTGTTTATTCTGCTCGTCCAGGTACGCCTGCTGCAGAAATGGAAGATAACGTATCAGAAGAAGAGAAAAAACAGCGTCTGTATATTCTTCAAGAACGTATTAATCAACAAGCAATGCAATTTAGCCGTCGTATGTTAAATACAGTACAACGTATTTTAGTTGAAGGTCCATCTAAAAAAGATTTGATGGAATTAACTGGTAGAACTGAAAACAATCGTATTGTTAATTTTGAAGGTTATCCTGATATGATTGGAAAATTTGTTGATGTTGAAATTACCGATGTTTATCCAAATTCTTTACGTGGTAAAGTGGTTCGAACCGAAGATGAAATGGATTTACGAGTGAGTCAATCACCAATGTCTGTGATATCTCGAACTCGTAAAGAAAATGATTTAGGGGTGGGAATTTATCATCCATAGTAAAAAGTAGATATTTAATTAACTTATTAATATAAAAATGATTATATAAATAGGGATGAAAGGAAAATAATTAGTTTGTTATATTGTGGACTTTTGGATAGAAAATTAATGATTACAGCGGAAATGTCATTATCCCAGTAGCTGTGCAACGAAAAAATTATTGGTGATGAGAACAACAATATACTTAAATAAAAGTAACCAAATATTTTACCTTTTTTATCCCTATTTTTAGTTATGAAATATTAATAAAACATATAAAATATAATCACTGTAATTCTGATTATAATGAAAAAGTACTATAATATGTAGCTAACATTTGAACAACAAACAGTATGTTATATTGAAAAAGAATAAAAAAAGCGAAATGCCAATTATAATGTTAGTTAATAAAATAAAAGTGCAAGGTTTAATAAACAGCAATCTAAAAAAAGTCTTTAATAATATTATATTAGGCAATATTGTTGGCTGTAACCGTTAAAAATGGATGTTTAAAAGGGGTGGAAAAGTGCTATTTATGTGAATAGCGCCTTAGTGATTAAATTACTATTAAGAGGGACTTAACTTTGGATATTATTACACATGAAATTGTACTTGAACCAGCCGATAATAATAGGCTTAATAGCCTTTGTGGTCCTTATAATGACAATATTAAACAACTTGAAAGTCGATTAGGTATTGAAATTAATCATCGAGGTAATCTATTTGCCATAATCGGTAATGCTGCCTGCGTTAAAGCTGCAGAGGATATTTTACAGTCTCTTTATAGGCATACCATAAGCAAAAATAAAATTGTAGAAATTGAATCTGAGCAGGTTCATTTAGCCATAAAAGAGTCAGGTATACTTCAAAAAATAAGTGAACATCTACAACAAATATACATCCATAATCAAGCAGTTAAATTGGTTATGATAAAAACTAAACGTGGTGTTATAAAACCGAGAACCCCTAATCAAGCACAATATGTTGCCCATATATTGGATTATGATATTACTTTTGGTATTGGTCCTGCAGGAACGGGTAAAACTTATTTAGCTGTGGCTGCGGCTGTTGATGCGTTAGAAAAACAACAAGTTCGTCGAATTGTATTAACTCGTCCGGCCGTTGAAGCTGGTGAAAAACTTGGCTTTTTACCTGGCGATCTAAGTCAAAAAGTTGATCCTTACTTACGACCTCTTTATGATGCCTTATTTGAAATGCTCGGTTTTGAAAAAGTTGAAAAACTCATTGAGAAAAGCATTATTGAAATTGCACCACTTGCTTATATGCGTGGACGCACACTTAATGATGCTTTCATTATTCTTGATGAAAGTCAAAATACGACTATCGAGCAAATGAAGATGTTTTTAACCCGTATCGGTTTTAATTCCAAAGCGGTAATAACGGGTGATGTTACTCAAATAGATCTCCCTCGCAATCAAAAGTCTGGCTTACGTCATGCTATAGAAGTATTAAGTAAAGTTGACGAAATTAGTTTCAACTTTTTTAATAGTGATGATGTAGTTCGTCATCCAGTCGTTGCCAGAATTGTTAATGCTTATCAAAAATGGGAAGAAGAACAGCAGCAGGCTGCTAAAAGTGTTTAAAGGAGTATTACTATCCCTATCTCAAGTAACAAAAAGAAAGGCAATATTCGTGATCACTCGGCAGAAACCAATTTGTTTTTGCGGCGAGCACTGTTTGCTTTTATTGTAATTATTTTATTATTATTAGTTTTACTTGTTAACTTAGCTGATCTTCAGATTGCTAATTTTAGTTATTACAGTACTAAATCTAATAATAATCGTATTGAAATTATTCCTATTCCACCTAGTCGTGGTATGATTTATGATCGTAATGGTACACCATTAGCCATTAACAATATCACTTATCAACTTAATATTATTCCTGATAAAATCAAAAATCTGAATGAACAATTTAATCAGTTAAAAGCCATTGTTGATTTAACTGATGAAGATATTGAAAATTTTCAAAAGGAACGCCGAAATTATAAAGCGCATCGTCCTGTCCCATTAAAAGATAATTTAACTCAACAACAGATAGCGCATTTTGTTGTTGATCAGCATCGCTTTCCTTATGTTTCTATTGTTGGGATACAGCATCGTTATTATCCATATGAAGCATCATTGACTCATATTATTGGCTATATTTCGAAAATTAATAGCCAAGATAAACAACGTTTAGAGGAGGAAAACAAAAGTAGTAATTATGTCGCTACATTTAATATCGGTAAAATGGGAATTGAAAAATATTATGAAGATGTATTACATGGCATCCCAGGTTATGAAAAAGTAGAGGTTAACAGTCGAGGACGAATCGTAAGTCAACTTAATCAATTCCCACCCCAAGCAGGTGAGGATATCTATTTATCTATCAATCTTAAGTTGCAACTTTATATAGAAAAATTGTTAGCAGGTCGTAAAGCTGCCGTAGTTGCCATTGATCCTAATAATGGTGAAATTTTAGCCTTGGTTTCAAGCCCTACTTACGATTCTAATCCATTTGTAGGAGGAATATCGAGTGATAAATATAAAGCATTACTTAATGATCCTAATAAACCTCTTTATAACCGAGCATTACTTGGTTCATACCCACCTGCTTCAACGGTCAAACCTTATATTGCCATTGCTGCTTTAAGCGAAGGTGTTGTTACATCAAAAAGCGTAGTAAACGATCCCGGATGGTGGCAATTACCAGGAACCGAAAGACGTTATCGAGATTGGTTAAAATGGGGGCATGGGAAAGTTGATGTATTAAGAGCAATTGAAGAATCCGTTGATACCTATTTTTATCAGGTTGCTTATGATATGGGTATTGATCGTTTAAATGCATGGATGACTAAATTTGGCTTTGGTGAAAGAACGGGGATTGATATTTCAACCAATGAAGAGAGTCGTGCTGTCATGCCAAGTCGAGAATGGAAAATACAACGCCATAAAAAATCTTGGCTACAAGGAGATACTATTCCTGTTGGTATTGGTCAAGGTTATTGGACCGCAACCCCAATACAGATGGCAAAAGCATTAACGATATTAATCAACAATGGTAAAACCTATACCCCACACTTTTTATTATATAAAAAGAGCGACATTATAAACTCCAATGAGCAGCAACCGATAATTAATCCAGAAAAATATCTAGAAAATAATAGTTTATCAGATGTTAATCCAAGCTATTGGGCACTTGCTAAAGAAGGTATGTATCGTGTTATGTTTGGTTCGAGAGGAACGGCACGTAAAATTTATGCTGATGCCAAATATCAAGCAGCAGGTAAATCGGGAACTGCACAAGTTTATGGGTTAAAAGTAGATGAAGTTTACAATGCCCAAAATGTTCCTGAACATTTACGTGACCACGCCTTGTTTGTTGCCTATGCACCTTATGACAAACCCAAAATTGCTTTGGCTATTGTTTTAGAAAATGGTGGCGGCGGAAGCTCAAACGGCGGTGCCGTGGCGCGTAAAATTTTAGATTTTTACCTTCTTGGTAATAATTCAACCGAGTTAGATGAATCATCACCAAATACAGGAACTGAAGATTAATTATGAGTAATATCAAAAAATCTTTTTGGCAAAAGATACATATTGATCCGCTATTTTTTCTATTTATTACTTTATTACTTGGTTACAGCCTCTATATTCTTTGGAGTGCAACTGGCCAAGATATCAATATGATTGAAAAACGCGTCATCCAAATCGTATTAGGTTTTATTGTGATGATTGTCTTTGCGCAGTTTTCACCTAGAACATATGAAACATGGGCGCCAACACTGTATGTAATTTGTATTATCATATTACTCTTAGTGGATATTTTTGGGTATACCAGTAAAGGAGCACAGCGTTGGTTAGATTTGGGGATTTTACGCTTTCAACCTTCAGAAATAGCCAAAATAGCCGTGCCATTAATGGTGGCAAAATTCATTCATCGTGATGGTTGCCCACCACCACTAAAAACAACTTTACAGACATTGGCTATCATTGGTGTACCTACCTTACTTGTAGCGATGCAACCTGACTTAGGTACGGCTATTTTAATTGTCATGTCTGGTATTTTTATTATTTTTTTAGCTGGAATCGATTGGCGTTTTATTCTGGTTGCTGTTGTTTTAATTGCTGCTTTTTTACCGATTATGTGGTTTTTCTTAATGCATGACTATCAGCGACTTCGGGTTTTAATGTTATTTAATCCTGAACTCGATCCTAGTGGCGCTGGTTATCATATCATCCAATCGAAAATAGCGATTGGTTCGGGAGGGATCTGGGGTAAAGGTTGGCTTAGTGGCACTCAATCACAATTAGAATTTTTACCTGAAAGACATACCGATTTTATTTTTTCGGTTATTGCAGAAGAATTTGGTTTTGTTGGCACAATCGTTCTACTTATTCTATTTTTATGTTTAATTATTCGTGGATTGATTATTGCTTCACAAGCTCAAACAACCTTTGGCAGAATCTTATCGGGTGGGCTAATTTTAGTCTTCTTTGTGTATGTGTTTATTAATATTGGTATGGTCAGTGGCATCTTACCAGTAGTTGGTGTACCATTACCGCTAATAAGTTATGGTGGCTCTTCTTTAGTCGTTTTAATGGCAAGTTTTGGCATTATGATGTCTATTCATACACATCGATACATGTTATCTAAAAACATTTAACGGAATTCAAATAATGAAAAAGAAATTTAAATTATCCTTCGCGTTTTTAGCACTCGCGATTTGTTCAACTGCGTCAGCTGAAATGGCTTTTCCTATTCCTGCTATTCCACAACTAAATGCAGAGGCATATATTTTAATTGATGCCAAATCGGGTGAAATTTTAGCGCAATATAATGCGGAACAACAACGCGATCCAGCCAGTTTAACTAAAATGATGACCAGTTACGTTATTGGTCAAGCATTACAATCAGGTCGTATAAAAAATGATGATATGGTTGTTGTAAGCAAAGATGCTTGGGCAACGGGCAATCCTGTACTAAAAGGGTCATCACTCATGTTTTTAGAAGTGGGGAAAACCGTTTCAGTCGATAATCTAAATAAAGGCATTATCATTCAATCTGGTAATGATGCTTGTATTGCCATGGCTGAACATGTTGCTGGTAGTCAAGGTGCTTTTGTTAATTTAATGAATGAATATGCTAAAAAAATTGGATTAGAGCATACCCATTTTGAAACCGTACATGGGCTTGATGCGCCAGGACAATATACAACGGCCAAAGATATGGCGTTTTTAGGGCAAGCATTAATTCGTGATCTACCCAATGAATACGCCATCTATAAAGAAAAAGAATTTACTTATAATCTCTCTAAACCGCAATTAAATCGTAACGGTTTACTTTGGGATACGACATTAAATGTTGATGGAATTAAAACAGGGCATACTAATGCAGCCGGTTATAATTTAGTGGCTTCTGCTGTAGATGGAAATACCCGTTTAATCTCAGCGGTATTAGGTGGTCGTACTTTTAAAGGTCGTGAAGAAGAGAGTAAAAAATTATTAGTTTGGGGATTCCGTTTTTTCGAAACGGCCAATCCTGTTAAAGCAGATAGTTCATTAGTGAATCAAACCATTTGGTATGGTGATCAAGATAAAATTTCATTAGGATCAATTGATGGTGCTTACGTTTCTGTACCAAAAGGACGTGCTACTGATGTACAAGTACAATATACCATTGATAATTATATTTATGCGCCAATCACTAAAGGTACCCGTGTTGGTAAAATGCAATTTATATTAGATGACAAGGTAATTAATGAACAACCACTAGTTGCTTTACAAGATGTACAAGAAAGCGGCTTTTTTGGCACAATCTGTGATTGGATCGCTCTTCAATTCAATAAACTATTTAGTTAATTCTGATTGTTATTTAAAAAAGGGCTTATTAAAGCCCTTTTTTATGATGCTAATTTGTATTTTTATAAATTTTTAATCATCTATTTTCATATATACTTGCTTTTTCTCACTTACTTTAATTCAACCTATCTAGCGAAATTCAACTGGATTTCTGTTACATAAATTACCTGCCATTATCTTCTCACTAGGTAATAGGATAAGCTTAACTAGGATAGATAGCCATAACCAAGCTGTTTAGTTGTCTTTGAGCTTATAATGAAAGAACGATAAATATCTTGTTAATATTCGAATGATTATTTTTCTAAAACTCATTTATTAGGTTAGTAATCAGATATCTTTTTATAGGTAACTTATTGATATTTTACGATGTTATTTTAAATTTAGTTGATAGCAGATAAACACTTTACTTTCTTTAATATTGACTTAAAACATAAATAAAAGTTGAAACGGTATAGACTCCTGAATAATTTTTACAAAACTTTCTAAATTCTTTTTTGTACAATTAATTTTCAAACCTTTCAAAAGGTAAATTAACAACAAAAATAGAAAGTGGATAGCCAGAATGTAATCTAATCAACATTAGCTTTAAATAAAGCTAGTAATATTTACCTAAATGTGGTATAAAACGCGCGCTACTTTTTGCATTATCTTTTTGAAAAGTTAATGCGAACAAATGGCATTAAATTTAATTATTAATTAACGTTATAACACACACATATCATTACTCTTTGCCGGGGTGCCTTTTGTTTAGTACAAATAGGTCGGATAAAGCGGATATGTGGAGGCATAACCCCAACGTCAAAATGAGGAAATCATGACTACAGTATCAATGCGCGATATGTTACAAGCGGGTGTACACTTTGGACACCAAACTCGTTATTGGAACCCAAAAATGAAACCATTTATTTTTGGTGCTCGTAACAAAGTTCACATCATCAATCTTGAAAAAACAGTTCCTTTATTCAACGAAGCATTAGCTGAATTAAACAAGATTGCCGCTCGTAAAGGTAAAATTTTATTTGTTGGTACAAAGCGCGCAGCTAGCGAAGCGATCAAACAAGCGGCTGAAAGCTGTGGGCAATACTATGTAAATCACCGTTGGTTAGGTGGTATGTTGACTAACTGGAAAACAGTACGTCAATCAATTAAACGTCTAAAAGATTTAGAAACACAAGCTAGTGATGGTACATTTGACAAATTAACCAAAAAAGAAGCATTAATGCGTGCTCGTGAAATGGCTAAATTAGAAAATAGCTTGGGTGGAATTAAAAATATGGGTGGCTTACCCGATGTGATTTTTGTTATTGGTGCAGACCACGAACATATCGCTATCAAAGAAGCTAACAATTTAGGTATTCCAGTCATTGCTGTTGTTGATACTAACTCAGATCCTGATGGTGTTGATTACATCGTTCCTGGTAATGATGATGCGATTCGTGCAATTCAATTATATGCAAATGCAGTAGCTGAAGCAGTACGTTCTGGTCGTGAGCAAAACCAATCTCCAGTATCTGAAGAAAGCTTCGTTGAAGAAGCTCCAGCAGCTGAGTAATAAACTCAAATATTTTCAGGGTCGATAATAAATATCGACCCATTCTAATGACAATCATCACAATGGTTAACTAGAGGATTTAAAAATGGCTGAAATTACCGCTTCTATGGTAAAAGAACTGCGCGAAAGAACTGGCGCAGGTATGATGGAATGTAAAAAAGCATTAGTTGAAGCGAATGGCGATATCGATCTTGCTATCGACAACATGCGTAAATCTGGTCAAGCTAAAGCGGCTAAAAAAGCAGGTCGTGTTGCGGCTGAAGGTGTAATTATTTCTAAAATTGCTGCTGATAAAAAATCAGGTGTAATCTTAGAAATCAACTGTGAAACAGACTTTGTTGCTAAAGACGCTGGTTTCCTAGAATTTAGTGAAAAAGTTGCTACAGCAGCATTAAATGATGGCTTAACTGATCTTGCTGCATTACAAGCAAAATTTGAAGAAGAGCGTACAGCTTTAGTTGCTAAAATCGGTGAAAACATCGGTATTCGTCGTGTTCAAGAAATTGCTGGTGACGTTGTTGGTAGTTATCAACATGGTGCCCGTATTGGCGTTTTAGTTGCTGCAAGCAGTGGCAGTGATGAAGAATTAGTTAAACATATTGCTATGCACATTGCTGCAAGCAAACCAGAATATGTTAGCCCAAGCGATGTTCCTGCTGATGTAGTTGAACATGAACGTAATATCCAAATTGATATCGCTATGCAATCTGGTAAACCACGTGAAATCGCTGAAAAAATGGTTGAAGGCCGTATGCGTAAATTCACTGGTGAAGTTTCACTTACTGGTCAACCATTCGTTATGGATCCAAGCAAAACAGTTGGTGATTTACTAGCAGAGAAAAAAGCGACAGTTGCTAAATTTATCCGCTTTGAAGTGGGTGAAGGCATCGAGAAAGTCGAAGTTGATTTTGCAGCCGAAGTTGCTGCGATGTCGAAACAATCTTAATTGTTTCATAAAAACCGCCGTTAAGGCGGTTTTGTTTATCTACAAAATATTTTAAAATTACTGTTAACAAGTATAGCTTGTCAGGTAATTAAGTATCGAAATAACGAATAGTGAGACTTCATATGGCAACCCCTTTCTACAAACGAATTTTACTTAAACTCAGTGGTGAAGCACTACAAGGCGACGAAGGTTTTGGTATCGATCCAACCGTTCTTGATCGTATGGCACAAGAAATTAAAGAACTGATTGAAATGAATGTTCAAGTTGCGGTCGTTATCGGAGGGGGAAATCTATTCCGAGGTGCGGGTCTTGCTAAAGCGGGAATGAACCGCGTTGTTGGCGATCATATGGGGATGTTGGCAACGGTAATGAATGGTCTTGCTATGCGTGATGCGTTGCACAGAATTGAAGTTAATGCGCGTTTAATGTCAGCCATTCCTTTAAATGGTGTATGTGATGATTATCGTTGGACTGAAGCGATTAGCTTGCTTCGTCATGGTAAAGTGGTTATTCTTTCTGCAGGTACTGGTAATCCATTTTTTACAACTGATTCTGCTGCATGTTTACGTGGTATTGAAATTGAAGCTGACGTGGTTTTAAAAGCGACTAAAGTTGACGGTGTTTACTCTGCCGATCCTGTTAAAGATCCAACGGCGACATTGTATAAAACATTAAATTATGAAAAAGTGTTAGATGACGAATTAAAAGTGATGGACTTAGCTGCCTTTACCCTAGCGCGCGATCATAATTTACCTATTTGTGTATTTAATATGAATAAGCCAGGTGCATTACGTCGAGTCATTTTAGGTGAACAAGAAGGGACATTAATTAATAATCAGGCAACAGTTAGCTGTTAGTCTTTTTTATTTCAATATAAGGTTTTTATTATGTTAAATGAGATTTTAAAAGAAGCGCAAACGCGCATGGAAAAAAGTATTGATGCGTTTCAAACTCATATTTCTAAAGTTAGAACAGGCCGTGCATCGCCAAGTTTATTAGATGGCATTATGGTTGAATATTATGGTAGCCCAACACCACTTCGTCAGTTAGCTAATGTGGTTGCGGAAGATGCCAGAACGTTAGCAATTACTGTTTTTGATAAATCATTAACACCTCTAATTGAGAAAGCAATTTTAACTTCAGACTTAGGACTTAATCCAGCATCAGCAGGTACGGTAATTCGTGTACCATTGCCACCATTGACTGAAGAACGCCGTCGTGATTTAACTAAAATTGTGCGTAATGAAGCTGAACAAGGTCGTGTATCAATTCGTAATATTCGTCGTGATGCCAATGATCAAATTAAAGCATTGTTAAAAGACAAAGAAATTTCTGAAGATGATGAACGCAAATCACAAGATTTAATTCAAAAAGCAACCGATGCGGCAATTAAGAAATTAGATTCAGTACTTGCTGATAAAGAAAAAGAGCTAATGGAATTTTAATCTCAAATTATAATTTTATTGCTAAGACGCTCAGTTTTTAACTGGGCGTTTTTTTTGGTATTTTTCAACTAAATTGATCATCTTTAACCATTATCTTGATTTTAAATTATCATAATTTAAGTATATAATGTTACTAAAATAACAATATTTGCCCATGTTTGTTATTTTTATAACATTGTTATTCATTTACATACAACAATATTTATATTAGACATCATTATTAACATAATTTAAGGATCCCATTATGAGTTATGCAAAGTATATTGATCATACTTTACTGGCGATGAATGCGACAGAAGATCAAATTCGTAAACTTTGTGATGAAGCGAAAGAATATCATTTTTATTCTGTTTGCGTTAATTCAGGCTATGTACCTTTAGCTGCAAGCTTATTAAAAGGCAGTGATGTAAAAGTGTGTTCAGTGGTTGGTTTTCCACTTGGCGCAATGTTAACTTCAGCTAAAGCGTTTGAAACTGAAATGGCGGTTAAAGCGGGCGCACAAGAAATTGATATGGTTATCAATGTTGGTTGGTTAAAAAGCAACGATTGGCAAGCCGTTAAAAATGATATTGAAGCTGTGTTTAACGCATGTGGTGATGTACCATTGAAAGTGATTTTAGAAACCTGCTTATTAAGCAAAGACGAAATTGTAAAAGTTTGCAATATCTGTAAAGAGATCGGTGTTGCTTTTGTTAAAACTTCAACAGGTTTTAGTGTGTCGGGTGCAACGGTTGAAGATGTTAAATTGATGCGTGAAACCGTCGGTGATAAAATGGGCGTTAAAGCTTCTGGCGGTATTCGCGATCGTGCAACAGCTGAAAAAATGGTTGAAGCTGGCGCAACACGATTAGGTGCAAGCGCAGGCATCGCTATCGTATCAGGTAACGGAACATCGTCAGGTAACTATTAATTTACCTTTAAGCTACCTTTATCAGGTAGCTTATTGCTGTTTATGGAATAGTAATGCAATCACAACCACAAAAAAGAGTAAATGCACTTATTGAACTCTTAAAAACGATGGATAAAATTCACTTAAAAGATGCTGCACAATTACTCGCTGTATCTGAAATGACAATTCGTCGTGATCTTAATCATTTATCAACCTCATTGACGGTTCTTGGTGGTTATATTGTTAATCAAGCTCGCCATTCTATCGCCACATATTTTGTATCCGATCAGCAAGATAAACAGGTCAAAGAAAAGCTTCATATTGCAAAACTGGTGAGCCAATTAGTAAGCGAAAATGATACAATCTTTTTCGATTGTGGCACGACTATGCCATTTATCATTGATGCAATTGATGATCAAATATCGTTTACCGCCATTTGTTATTCTTTCAATGCTTTTTTAGCATTACAACATAAGCCTAACTGCAAAATTATTTTATGTGGGGGCAATTATCATATTAATAATGCCATATTTACCAGTATCAATCAGCATAACCAATTAGATACTATCTGCCCTAATAAAGCCTTTATTTCAGCTGCTGGCATTGATTTTACACAAGGTGTCACTTGTTATAATTTTGATGAACTTAGCATGAAGCACAAAGCAATACAAAAATCTTCTACGAATATTTTGATCGCCGACCATACTAAATTTAATCAAGTTAAGCCCGCTTTAATTGGGGATCTTAATTTATTTAATTTAGTTATCACTGATAGAGTGCCGAAATCGCAATATATCTCTTATTTTAAAGAAAATAACATTGGGTTAATGTATTAATTATGAAAAATATCACAATTTTAGGTTCAACGGGATCAATTGGTTGCAGTACCTTAGCCGTTATTCGGCAAAATCCGACTTTATATAAGGCTTATGCGCTAGTCGGCGGTAAAAATGTTGTCAAAATGACACAGCAATGCCAAGAATTTAAACCAAAATATGTGGCTATGGCTGATCAACATGCTGCAAATGAACTTAAAGCCAATCTAATTAACTTAAATTTAGATATTGATGTTTTTTCTGGTGATGAAGCGATTTGTGATTTAGCTCAATTACCCGAAGTTGATCAGGTTATGGCTGCAATTGTTGGTGCTGCGGGGTTAAAACCAACGCTTGCTGCTATAAAAAAAGGTAAGTGTATTTTGTTAGCCAATAAAGAATCGTTAGTCACTTGCGGTCATTTATTTATGCAGGCTGTTAAACGTTATGGTGCTCAGTTATTACCTGTTGATAGTGAACATAATGCCATTTTTCAAAGTTTACCAGCATCAGTTCAACAAGATCTAGGTTTTGCCAAGTTAGCCGATCATGGTATTACTAAAATTGTATTAACCGGTTCGGGTGGTCCATTTCGAGATTTTCCTATTGATAAGTTGGCATTTGTCACGCCAGAACAAGCGGTTGCACATCCGAACTGGTCAATGGGTAAAAAAATTTCGGTTGATTCTGCAACCATGATGAATAAAGGACTTGAATACATTGAAGCACGCTGGTTATTTAATGCAAGTCCAGAGGAGATGGAGATTATTGTTCATCCTCAATCGATTATTCATTCAATGGTTCGTTATCAAGATGGTAGTGTGATTGCTGAATTAGGTGTACCTGATATGTGTACGCCAATTGCTTATTCAATGTCTTATCCTAAACGTATTAATTCGACTGTTCCAGCGTTAGATTTTACTAAAATAGCATCACTTACTTTTAATCAGCCTGATTTTGATCGCTATCCATGCTTAAAATTAGCCATTGATGCTTCTAATCAAGGTCAAGCAGCAACAACAGCATTGAATGCCGCTAATGAAATTGCCGTAGCTGCATTTTTAGAAAATAAAATCGGTTTTATGGACATTGCTAAGCAGGTATCAAAGGTTTTAGAAAAGCTTACTTTTCCAGAGCCAACAACGATTGAAGACGTATTTGCTATTGATCTATGGGCAAGAGAAACCTGCTCAAAATTATAGTAACACGTCAAAAAGTTTAGTGTTAATACTCTTTTAATGTTTTATGTACACGGCAAGGGCTACCCATTGCAACCACATTACTTGGTATATCGCGATCAACAATGCTCCCTGCTGCAATAACACTGTTATCACCGATTGTTACATTAGGTAATACAATTACATTGCTACCAATCCAAACATTATTGCCAACCGTAATTGGCTTGGCAAATTCTAAGCCACTGTTTCGAGTTTGGCTATCAATTGGATGTCCTGAGGTATAAAAGCCACAATTGGGTGCCACCAGCACATTATCACCAAATGAAATTTTGGCTGCATCTAATATAATGCAGTTAAAATTAGCGAAAAAATTTTCGCCAATTTCGATATTATAGCCATAATCACATTGAAACCCTGGCATAATTGTAAATTGCTGCCCTGTTTTTCCTAATAGTTTTTCAAAAAGACGTTGCCGTTGGTTTTCAGCTAATGGTGATAATTGATTTAATTGAAAACAGATATCTTGCGCATAAAGCCGTTCCTTAGCAAGTAAATTGATACAAGGATCGTATAACAAACCTGCTAACATCTTCTCTTTTTCTGTCATTTTATTATGCCATTTGTTTAGCACATAAAGCGGGATTATCGCTTATAAATGATTGCAAAAATGCGCTATCAGGTAGTGCTGTTAATGCCCCTTTTTTGGTGGTGGCTAAGGCACCACAGGCACTGGCAATGGTCATCATACTTTCTAACATTAATTTATCTTCAGGCATACCAGATGAAGCGATACTACTAAGTAAACCCGCAACGAAAGCATCTCCCGCACCTGTTGTATCAACGCTATTAACATGATATGAATCAAAAGAGAATATTTTGCCTTGCCATAACACAATGCTACCATTCTTGCCTTTAGTGACCAGTTTTAGTGGTGCATTATAGTGTTGTTGTAATTTATTTAAGGCAATATGCCAGTCATTGCTTTCGGTTAGCCAAAACAGCTCTTCATCTGATAATTTGAGTATATCGGCATCATGGCAAAATTGAGTAATAGTTGTGCGCATTTCATCTTTATTTTCCCACATTTGTTCACGAAGGTTAACATCAAAACTGATTAAACCATTTTTAGCAGTAAGATTTTCGATAGCCGTTTTTAATGTTTTTCGACAGGTATGACCGACTAACGCTAAAGAGCAAAAATGTAATATGTCTTGATTGAAACTAGGAATTGCTTGTTCTGATAGAAATTGGTCAGCAGAGGGAGAAACTAAAAAGGTAAAACTTCGCTCACCATTATGCCCTAAATCTACGACCACTGTACTGGTTCTATGATGATCATCTTTTTCAAGACTCTGACAATCAACATTATATTCACGGAACGTCTTTTCCATAAAGTGACCAAATGGATCGTTACCCACACGACCAATAAAAGCGGAAGGTAGCCCCAATTTTGACACACCAATGGCAACGTTAGCTGGTGCACCGCCAGCGCAAGCTTGATAATTCATATCACCAAATGGCAACAAATCGATAACAGCATCTCCAAGAGACCAAACTTTAGTATTATTCATTTTTTTACTCGATTATAGTTAGTTGCTACGGTAATTTAGCTTAGTATAAATATAGGTTTTTGCCAAATTCCGTGAAATTAGCCATCTTTTATCTTGTTAACAAAATAGTTGATGTGCAGTTTATTATGATAATTAATAAAAATCTTTTTTAAAATTAGTTATAGACTAAATCATTTGCCAAAAAATTCATTGTTAACGTTAAAAATGTGTGACTTTCATCACAAATTTTATCTATTTTTTCATTAATAGTTAACGTTAACAATCTATTTGGAGTAGTATTATTAATCATGATATGTAATACTGGATAAGAGAGGGGTTTTATGTCTACAGCCGTTGATAAAGCTAATTTAGCTGTGAAAAAACTAGAGAAAGTGATGAACAAACAATATTATCCACATTTTCATTTAGCGCCACAATCTGGCTGGATGAATGATCCCAATGGTTTGATCTATTTTAAAGGTCAATATCACGCTTTTTACCAACATCATCCTTATGATGAAAATTGGGGACCCATGCATTGGGGTCATGCTGTTAGCGATGATCTTGTGACATGGCGAAGGTTACCTATTGCTATCGCACCGGGTGATGATTGGGATAAAAATGGCTGTTTTTCTGGTTCGGCTGTCGACAATAATGGCGAGTTATACTTGATCTATACTGGTCATATTTGGTTAGCAGGACAGGGTAATGATGAAAAAATTTCTCAATCTCAATGTTTAGCAACCAGTAAAGATGGTATTCATTTTAAAAAACATGGAACCATACTTGTGCCAGAAAACGGTATTATGCATTTTCGAGATCCGAAAGTTTGGCTACAGGATGATACATGGTGGATGGTTGTTGGACAACGTGATACAAATGATGTTGGACAAATCTTACTTTATCATTCAAAAGATCTAAAAAGTTGGACATTCGACCATGTTGTTGTAAGCAATATCGATCCCAATGTATATATGCTTGAATGTCCTGACTTTTTCAAGCTTGGTGATAAATGGGTTTTGATGTTTTCACCACAAGGTATGAAAGCTAAAGGCTATCAGTATCGAAATCGTTTTCAATCTGGTTATATTGTTGGTGATTGGCAACCAGGTAAAAAGTTTTCAATAATCAAACCATTTCAAGAAATGGATTTTGGTCATGATTTTTATGCACCACAATCGTTTCTAGCTGCTGATGGGCGACGCATTGTGTTTGCTTGGATGGATATGTGGGAATCGAGTATGCCAAGTAAACAGGATAAATGGATGGGTTCATTTACGCTTCCTCGTGAATTAATATTGGATAACAACAATAATGTACGTAATCGCCCAATTAAAGAGCTGGTAGCGCTGCGTCAACAACCACAATCATTAAGTGAAATAATCCTTAATAATGAACTGAAAAATACCCATATTCAATCGATTAGTTGTGAACTCAATGTTGAGTTTGATTTATCACAAAGTACCGCAGAACGATTTGGTTTGCAGCTATCGGCAACCAAAAATGGTGAACAAGCAACATTGTTATATGTGGATTTACAATCAAAACGTATTGTTCTTGATCGTAGTCTTTCTGGACTTGAGTTAAAAGGCTATCGTAGTGTGCCATTACCAAAAACGAAAAAACTATCATTACATGTTTTTATTGATGCATCATCGGTTGAAGTTTTTGTTAATGATGATTTGTATAGTCTTTCTAGCCGTATTTATCCTAAATTACCAGCAGAACGTCAAATAAATTTATTTTCGGAAAATGGTAGTGCCAAAATTACTCAACTTGACAGTTGGCAACTAAAATCTATTTATGCTTAATGTGTATTTAATTGACCGCTTGATAGCGGTCAATTCATTTATATTTGTTAATAATGATTTGTATAGTCTTTCGAGTCGTATCTATTCTAAATTACCAGCAGAACGTAAGATAAATTTATTTGCGGAAAATGGTAGTGCCAAAATTACTCAACTTGACAGTTGGCAATTAAAATCTATTTATGCTTAATGTGTATTTAATTGACCGCTTGATAGCGGTCAATTCATTTATGTTTATTACAAAGAATTCCTTTCTAAGTAAGGCGAAGCCACATAGCTGATTTCTGTTTCTGTTTGACCATTGATGATATGTAGCGCTGCTTGCTCGCCTATTTCATAATGCGGTAATTGAACCGTCGTCAACGGTGGGAAAAATAGTTCGCCAGTGCCGACCATGTTGTCGTAACCTAATATGGCCACATCTTTGGGTATATGATACCCTTGACCAAGTAAGTATTGGTAGGCAACAAAAGCAATGCGATCATTACCACAAATCAATACATCAAAATCCGGTGTGTTATTACAATGTTGTTTCAATATATCAATTGTCATCATATATTCTTGGGCGATATTATTTTCCAATATCGGCATATGATAACTGGTCATTTTTTTCAAATTTCTACCTGCATCAAGCCAAGCTTGTTCTGCACCCTTACGACGGGTTTTACCAGCTAATGTTTTTTCTGATAAATAGATGCATAACGGTTTTTTATAGCCTTTTTGTATCACTTGTTGCATCGCTTGGTATTGACCAGTGTAGTCATCGGGAATATAGCAAGCCAGTTTTTCACTATCAGTAACACAATTTGCCAAAACAATATTTTTGCCAAGCAGCTTTTCTGGAAGATCAACTTTCCTAAGTCCCATCGTAGTGTAAATAATACCGTTAGGACGATAGGATAAAAGAGTATTAATTGCATGATCAGGATCTTTATCATCAAATAAATTAACAATAAAAGTATTCCAACCATGATTTTGGGCAGTTTTTTCTATAGCTTGTAATAATTCTACGGAAAATGGTGTCATTGCTGTTTCTAAAGCTAAAACACCAATAGCATAAGGGCCTGAGTTATCACCACGAATTTTTCTGGCTGAGAGATCAGGGACATAATTAAGTTGCTCAATGGCTTGTTTTACGCGTTGATATGTCTGTTTATTTAATTTTTCAGGATTATTAATTGCACGAGAAACTGTCATCAGTGATACTGATGCCAATTTTGCAACATCCTTAAGTGAAGCCATAGTTAGATCCTTTTGCTCAATATACTAAAAATTATTATCAATCATTGCTTAAATGTGATGATACCACAAAAATTAATGATAAAAAGTGTGAGCTAAGTAACAATTATGATAATCGATTGTATCTATTTCGTGCCAAATATGACAATAATGTTAACATTAACATGTTAACGTTAAACTTCAACAATAAAAGAGTAATAAACATGAATATGATGCAAAATAGAAATTATTGGTTCTCGTCAGGTTATCTTATTACCTTCTATGCCGCTTGGTCACTCTGGTGGTCTTTTTATGCTATTTGGTTAAAAAGTAAAATAGGTTTATCCGGTGAACAACTTGGTATTGTTTATGCAGCTAACTCTGCTGCTGCTATGTTTTTTATGATTTTTTATGGCATTATTCAAGATAAATTACAGATAGGTAAAGCGGTAATTACCTTTCAAAGTATCGTTATGATACTTATTGGGCCGTTTTTAATTTATGTGTATGAACCGTTACTACGAAATGATTTTTTGTTAGGTGTCTGTATTGGTGCACCAGTGTTAAGTGCGGGTTTTATTTCTGGATGCGCTTTGATTGACTCTTTTATTGAGCGAATTAGTCGATTGTTTGGTTTTGAATTTGGTCCTGCAAGATTTTGGGGATCGTTTGGTTATGCTGCTGCAACTTTTGTAGCGGGTATTTTATTTGGTATCGATCCCCATATTAACTTTTGGATGGCATCTGGCATTGCGGCTATCTATTTTATAATCAATTTAGTTTATAAACCTAACCAAGAGTTTTCCGCAAACAGTGAAACACAAGCAGTCATACAAAAGCCAACCATTCCAACTCTGAGTGAAATTCTTTCTCTATTTGGTATGAAAAAGTTTTGGTTATTTGTCTTTTTTATCATTGGTACCAATAGCTTTTATACTATTTATGATCAGCAACTGTTTCCAAATTTTTATACCAGTTTCTTTGATAAACCAGAGGAAGGCTATCAAGTCTATGGTTATTTAAATTCGCTCCAGGTATTTTTAGAAGCAGCTTGTATGATTTTAGCACCTTTCTTTATTAATAAAATAGGGGCAAAAAAATCATTATTAGTGGCGGCTATGGTGATGATTTGCCGAATTTCATTATCAGCAACCTTAGACAATGTTTATCTGATTTCGTTAGTTAAACTCTTTCATGCAATTGAAACACCACTATTTATCTTAGCTGTGTTCAAATACGTGGTAGGTAATTTTGATGAAAGATTATCATCTACTTTGTATTTAGTCGGCTTTAATATTTCATCAAATGTTGGTGTGATTGTTTTATCATGGTTAGTGGGTAAATTATTTGATAAAACAGGCTATTCAACTACATTTTATGTATTGGCAAGCATTGTGCTATTTATTTTGATAATCGCGATATTTACCTTGAGTGATGATAAAAAAACCAAACAACCATAATATTAAAACGTATGCAATGCTGTGTTATTTAGTATCAAAATGGGAACAGTTGCTTTCCATTTTGATTATTAAATTAGGATAAATGAATACAAAACTTGCTTCCTACATGAGTTTGCGAAACAATGTTAGCAATACTGTTTAATATAGGGACTTGTTGTGAACAATACAAAAATAGTTGTTAAGCCTGAATTATTATGGCAAACCATCCGACAAGAAGCATCCAAATTGGTTGAAAGTGAACCGATGCTTGCTAGTTATTTCCATGCTACTTTACTCAATCATGAAAACCTAGGCAGTGCTTTAAGTTATATTTTAGCGAATAAACTTTCGACGCAGGTTATGCCCGCTATTGAAATTCGTGAAATTGCTCGGCAAGCCTATCAAGCGGATGAGAATATTATTAAGTCGGCGATAAGTGATATTATAGCCGTTTATATTCGTGATCCCGCGACCAATCATTATTCAACCCCACTTCTGTATTATAAAGGTTTTTTATCATTACAAGCTTATCGAATCGCACATTGGCTTTGGCGGCAAAATCGCAAGTCTTTGGCGATTTTTTTACAAAGTCAGATTGCAATAGTGTTTGGCGTTGATATTCACCCTGCGGCTAAGATTGGCTGTGGGGTAATGTTTGATCATGCAACGGGTATTGTCATTGGTGAAACTGTTGTTATTGAAAATGATGTCTCTATTTTACAATCAGTGACGTTAGGCGGTACGGGCAAAGAAAATGGTGATCGCCATCCAAAAATTCGTGAAGGGGTGATGATTGGTGCCCATTCGACTATTTTAGGTAATATTGAAATTGGAAAAGGGGCTAAAATTGGCGCAGGTTCAGTTGTTTTGGAATCTGTACCGAAACATACCACAGTTGCGGGCGTTCCTGCTAAAATTGTTGGTTGCCCTGACTGCGATAAACCTGCATTAAATATGGATCAAGATATTTAGTTTTATAAGGGGATTTGTATTCCGTTGCTGATTAACAACGGAATACATTAATTGAAAATTATGACTGGGTGTTTAGATTTACATCCATTGTAGGATATGGAATATTAATACCATTTTCGGTTAATCCATTTTTAATATTTTCAAGCAATTCAGCCTTAACTGGCCCATAATTGGTATTTGTTGTCCAAACTAACACATTGAAATTCATTGATGAAGCATCTAATTGATCCAAGCGAATAGTTGGCTCTTTCTTTGTTAAAATGTTGCTGGTTTTATCAACAGCTTGTTTTAACACCTGATAAACTTTTCGAATGTCAGAATCATACCCAACATTTACAACTAAATCTAAACGTCTTTCTGGTAATCTTGTATAGTTAATAATATTGGCGCCCACTACCTGACTATTGGGTATTACTACTAATTCGTTGGTTGGCGTAACGATGGATGTTGAAAAAATTTGAATCGAATCAATAACCCCTTTTTGGTTATTAATAATCACGGTTTCACCCACTTTGAACGGACGAAAAATAATTAAAATAACCCCAGCAGCAAAATTAGACAGTGAACCTTGTAGTGCTAAACCAACGGCTAAACCAGCTGCACCAATAATGGCAACAATTGATGCGGTTTGTACACCAAGTTGCCCCAACACCGCCACCAGAGTCATTACAATAATGGCATAATAGGATAGAGAACTTACAAATTTAACTACTGTTGGATCAACATGACGATTGGTTAATATTTTTCTAAGTTGACGAGCGACAAATCTAGCAATGGCTCGTCCAATGATAAAAATAAGAATGGCAAAGCAAAAATGAGCAATATAACTGAGTACTACACCATCATATTTTTCAATAATAGAAATGGCATTATTGATTAGATCTTCAAAATTCATTTAATTATCCTTATCAATCGGTAATAGACATTACGGGAAAATATCTAGTTACAAAACAAATTAAACGAGCTGTTTAGATAATAATGTCCAGCGAGTATCAAAATTAGTTGTAGGTAGATATTTAAAACCCGAACGAGAATAACGCACCATCATACCTTCACAAAATGCAAGTAATTGGCTAGATAAAATGCGTTCATCTGTAGTAAAAGCAACACCTTCACGAATCTTCCTTTCTCGTATAACTTGTTTTATTTGTGTTTCGATTCGCTCAAAGAGTTGACTAATGCGTTCTTGCAACTGTTCTTGCTCAAACATCAATGCGTGGCCTGTCATAATTCTAGTTAATCCTGGATTTTTTTCAGAAAAACCTAGAATTAATGCAAGGATAAGTTTTAATCGAGTCAAGGTATTTGGCTCATCTTGCATGATGATATTAATGCGGGACAGTAAGATATCTTCAATATAGACAATTAAACTTTCAAACATTTTTGTTTTACTCGGAAAATGCCTATACAGCGCCGCTTCAGAAACGCCTACTGTGGCTGCTAATTTGGCGGTAGTAATTCGCTGAGTCCCTTCATTAGATTCAAGCATTGTTGCTAATGCTTGTAAGATATCTTCTTTGCGATTTTTATTTTTGTTATTCACAATCATTTTTTACCCGAATGCCCAAATCCACCTTCACCACGAGCTGATTCCGTAAATTCATCAACAATATTAAATTCTGCTTGCACAACAGGTACGATAATTAGTTGAGCAATACGATCACCTGCTTCAATAACAAAAGGTGTTTGGCTGCGGTTCCAAACAGGAACAAACAATTGGCCTTGATAATCCGAATCGATTAAACCAACTAGATTACCAAGCACAATACCATTTTTTGATCCTAAGCCAGAACGAGGCAGTACCAAAGCTGCCAAGTTCGGATCGGCAATATGCATTGATAAACCGGTTGGGGTTAAAATGGTTTCACCTGGTTTAATTTCAGTCGTTTTATCAAACATGGCACGTAAATCAATACCAGCGGATCCTTCAGTTGCATACGTTGGTAGTGGAAATTCATTACCTAAACGTTTGTCTAATACTTTAATATCAATTTTTCTTTTCATCATGACTCGCTTTATATCGTGTTATCACAGCTTCAAGTAGCTGTGATGCTAGTTGTTGTTTACTGCTTAATGGTAATGTTTGCTCTCCATTTTGCCAATAAAGAGTTAATGCATTTTGTTCAGAATTAAACCCGATTGTTTGGTCTGAAACATCATTAGCACAGATCAAATCTAAGTTTTTTGTCGTTAATTTTTTCAGTGCATAATCTTTGATATTATTGGTTTCAGCGGCAAATCCAACGACAAAAGGTCGATGATTCTTTAATGCCGCTACACTTGCAACAATATCAGGATTTTTAACTAACTTTATAACTAATTCATCATTATCATCAGTTTTTTTGATTTTTTGAGGGGCAATTGTTTTAGCATGATAGTCAGCAACCGCGGCACAAGCGATAAAAATTGTTGATTCTTGGGCATGACTTAATGCTGCTTCATACATCTGTTTAGCACTTTTTACATCAATACGATTGACATTATTTGGTGTATCTAGATGAACAGGACCACTAATTAAGGTCACTTTTGCACCCATTTGAGCTGCAGCTTTGGCAATAGCAAAGCCCATTTTACCTGAGCTGTAGTTGCTAATATAACGTACAGGATCGATTTCTTCAATGGTTGGACCTGCCGTAACCGTTATTGAGATCCCAGTAAGTGTTGATGTTGTGGAAAAATAATTCTCAATTTTTTCCACAATCGTTTGTGGTTCAAGCATACGACCCGGACCAACATCACCACAAGCCTGAAAGCCACTATCAGGCCCTAAAATTAAGGTATTTCTAGATGTTAGTACGAATAAATTATGTTGTGTCGCAGCCGCTTTATACATTTGCTGATTCATGGCTGGCGCGATGATTATTGGGGCGGGGGTTGCTAAACAGAGCGTTGATAATAAATCATCTGCAATGCCGTTAGCCATTTTAGCGATAATATTTGCTGTCGCGGGTGCAATTAATACTAAATCAGCCCATTTTGCCAATTCAATATGACTCATAGACAGTTCTGCCGATGGATCAAATAGATCATTGGATACCCGATTTCCAGAAACCGCTTGCAGTGTCATTGGCGTAACAAAGTGACTTGCCGAATCAGTCAGTACGACATGTACTTGTGCCCCTGCTTTTTTTAAATGACGGACAAGATCAGGACATTTATAAGCAGCAATGCCACCTGTTATTCCTAATAAAATATGTTTACCAGATAGACTCATGATCTTGCTATTCTCCCATCCAAAATTAAAGGCGTTATATTACCATAATTAAATTAGATAATAAGTAACTCTTTCGCATTGGCAAGTGTTGCATCGGTAATTTTATCTCCACCTAATAACCGAGCAAGCTCATTTAAACGTCCATTTTTATCTAATTTTTGCATGTCTGTGGTGGTTTGTTTACCACTCGTTTGTTTACTGACAAAGTAATGCTGATTAGCTTGTCCAGCAACTTGCGGTAAATGTGTTACGGTGATAACTTGTGTCGATTCTCCAAGTTGCCTTAAGAGCTGTCCGACTTTAGCGGCAGTTGGTCCACTGATACCCACATCAATTTCATCAAAAATTAATGCTGGAGTATCCATTTTTTGCGCTGTCAGTACCTGAATTGCTAAGGCAATACGTGATAATTCACCGCCGGATGCAACTTTAGCCAGCGGTTGTAAAATTTGTCCTGCATTGGTGCTGACTAAAAAGGTGACTTGATCGGCTCCACTTTCATTTAATCGATTTTCGTCAAAAGTGATATCGATACTCAATTGCCCATTTGGCATAGAGAGTTCATGCATAATTGTCGTTACTTTCTTGGCTAATGTTTTGCTTACCGTTACCCGTTTTTGGTGTAATTTAGTGGCAAGTTCTAGGGCAATTTGATGATATTTACTAATGTCAGCTTTTAACTGTTCGCCTTGTTCATCTTGTTGATTAATCTGTTTAAATTCATTGAGTAAATTTTGATGTAATTCAGGTAATGCTTCTGGTGCAATATGATGTTTGCGTGCTAATGCAATTTGCTTCGATAACCGTTGCTCAAGTTGCATGACCCGTGCGGGATCAATCTCTAAACTCTCACTGTAGTGACGAAGTTCATAACTGGCTTCTTTGATTTGAATGGCAGCTTCTTCCAGCATGTTAAGAATATTATTTAACGTTGGATCGAGCTCGGATAATTCTTGCACACTGTTTTTAACACTGCTAAGTAAATTGCTAACATTATATTCATCAGCTTCATCTAATACCATGATTGACTGTTGGCTAAGATTAATCAACTGTTCACTGTTTGATAGTCGTTTATATTCTTCATCAATCTGTTGGTACTCACCTTCAATCGGCGAAAATTCATTTAATTCTTTTAATTGATATTGTAAAAGTTGCAGATGTGCTTCACGGTCTTGTCGTGTGGTTTCATATTGCTGATAAGCTTGGCAGGCCGTTTTCCAATCCTTATGAGCTTGGTGCATTTGTGCAAGTAGCGTTGGTTCATTCATATAATGATTCAACAGCAGTTGCTGATAGTCACTGCGTAATAGTCGTTGAGGTTCATGTTGTCCATGAATTTGAATAAGCATTTGCCCTACATCTTTAAGTTGGGATATGGGCACGGCTCGACCATTAATAAACGCTTTAGAACGACCATCTTGATTAATCACGCGGCGTAAGATGCATTCATTACCCTCATCAAGTTGATTTTCTATTAACCACTCATATGCCGCGGGTGTGTCATCCAGTATAAAACTTGCTGATATATCTACCCGATTTGCCCCATTGCGAATCGCTGAGGCATCAGAACGATTTCCTAAACATAGTCCTAGAGCATCAATCGCAATGGATTTCCCTGCTCCTGTTTCTCCGGTAATTGCGGTCATCCCTGTTGTAAAATCAACTAACAACTGATCGACAATAGCAAAATTATTAATAGTAAGTTGAGTTATCATAATAATTAAATAAATACATGCAGCTGATTAAAATTGAAACGAGTATATCAACAAAAACACTGTAAATAAATACAGTTTTTTAAATAAAATAATGATTTTGTTTTGGTCTACCTGATGGAATGGTTGTGTTACCTAGATTTTATCTTGCTTGCAACGTTTCTTTACCTCATTTAATAAATAAGCAAGTAGATAACAATGAATGATAATTAAGGAGAAAAAAATTAAACAAGCCATTGATCAGAAAAATCTCAATGGCTGGTAAGATAGTTAACTAATACAATGAACTAATCACTTCATAAATTAATTGTAGATTTAAAATAATAAGCGAAATCGTCGCTATCCAACCTAAAATAATGGTTAATTTGCAATTCACAAACTCTTTCATGATTTTTTTATTTGAGGTGACTAAAATTAAAGGAATCATTGAAATTGGTAAAGCAATGCTTAAAAAGACTTGAGTATAGATTAATAAATTTTCAACAATATTTTCTTTATCTCCCCAGATATAAATACATAAAATCACAGGAGTAACCGCTAATCCTCGGCTGATTATTCGTCTAGCCCAGAGCGGAATCGATAAATGAATAAAACCTTCCATGACTATTTGCCCAGTCAGTGTGCCTGTAATTGTTGCGTTTTGACCCGATGCGAGTAAAGCAACGGCAAATAAAGTTGCCATAATTGAACTTGCCACAGGACCAACCATATATGGATCTTTCAATGCATCATAAAGTTGGGTAAATCGACCAAGATTGTCGGGATCATTGCCATAAAAAAGGGCAGCCCCAAGAATTAATAATAAACAGTTTATGATAAATGAAAACGACAATTGTATATTGGAATCAATCGTTGCATATTTAATTGCATCTTTTAAGCTTGTTCTGTTTTGTCTATTATATTTTCTAGTTTGAACGATAGACGAATGCAGATATAAGTTATGCGGCATAACGGTTGCACCCACAATACCAAGTGCAATCACTAATGCGGAATCATGTCCTTTGATTGAGGCAGTAAAAATATCACTTCTAGGAATAAATCCATTTAAAATATCACTAAGTTCAGGAGAGGCTCTTAAAACTTCATAAGCGAAGATAATAAAGATTGTCGCAATTAAACAAAAGACAATGGCTTCTATTTTTCTAAAACCAAACTTCATCAAAATTAAAAGGATAACAATGTCAAAAACGGTTAATAACACACCAATTAATAATGGAATATCAAATAATAGATTTAAAGCTACTGCACTACCAATGACTTCAGCAATTTCTGTGGCAATAATGGCTAATTCAGTCGATATCCATAAACAAAAAGCTATTTTTTTACCGACCATTGATTTTGTGGCTTGGGCAAGATCCATACCCGTTACTACGCCTATTTTCACACACATTGCCTGAAGGAGCATTGCAATTAAGCTAGAAATGAGTATTACTGATAGTAATAAATAGCTATAAAGCGCACCACCTTGAATGGACGTAATCCAGTTTCCTGGATCCATATAACCAACAGCAACTAAAGCCCCCGGACCAGAAAAAGCCCACAGTTTTCGAAGAAAACTCGCATTAGGATCGGGAATATGAACCGTATTATTGATCTCTTCTAAACTTACTGTGGATATTTTTAACATAATTAAACCTCTAAATTAATATAGTGGTATTATATTTGATAATGAGAATCATTATCAATTAATAAATAATTATTTTGTTTTTTTAAAATTATAATTGCGGTAATGTGTATTATTTAGACTTAAAAGTGTATATTATTTATTCTAATTGAGTTTATATATTGGTATGGCTATACCAGTTATGATTGATTAAATAGATATTGTTTGATTTCTCAAAAATAAGAACAAAAAGCAATCATCTGTTTTAAATAAAAAAATTTCTAAAACGTATCCTGCAAGTCTTAAGTAAAACTTATTTTAACTAATTTATTGTGCATTCTCATTTAAATATCCATTAAATATCTATTAAAAATAGTAAGGAATCACTCAAATGTTTGGAAATAAAATAAATCGTAAAATTATCATTTGGACTACACTCATTGGTGGTTTTATTAGTTCATTAGTTAAGTGGGGATCGGAAGTTAATATGCCGCCTCGTGTTCCCGGTGAAATTTCGCCACCAGCAGCACATATTGATGCTTGGCTTGGTTGGTTAGGTATTAATTCGCATTCCCTTGATTATATTTATCAAGGGGCAAATGTTTTAGGTGCTGTGACACTTTATCACTGGCTATTTAGTTTTGCTTTTGCATTTGTTTATGTATTTATTGCCTATTTTTGGAATAAAATTCGACTTTGGTATGGTGCCTTTTATGGGTTGATTATTACGGTTGTTATGCATGGCTTTTTTATTCCATTGTTAGGCTTCCGTCATCCCGCTTATGATCCAGAAGGTACCGTTGGCTGGTTATGGAATTTAAATGGCTATGAATTATGGAGTGAAATTTTAGGTCATATTTATTGGGGCGTCTCCATTGAAATCTGTATGATTGCTGTACTTGCCCATTTTTCAAGACCAATTTATGGTCAGTGGCGTAAATAATTGACTTATTTTGCAATCCTTCTATTCTAAAAAATAGGAGGATTGTTAATCTTAACCATATTGATTATTTTTTAAATTTTATTTTTATAAAACGGTTGGATTAACTTTAACTATTCTATCAGCATTTAGGATATTAATTTTTTGTTTAACCCCCGCTTATCAACATTCTTTTTATTTAATTGCAATAATAATATTGTTAATGGGTACAAAAAGAATAACTGAAAATAATAATGCAATCACAATATAATCAATGCGTTGCTTGTTGGATTTGAATGCCCAGAAACATAAATTCACAATACAGTTAAAACCAAAAATAATGGTAATAAAAAAGTTGTGAATTATTTGTGAAGATAAAACGACATTATTGTTATCACCCAACATAGGCAAAATTAAAATGACTTCTAAAATATAAAGGTAATATAAAAATTTCATTTTTGTCATTCCTTTAAAAAACTAGTTTTACATTATACTGTTATCCTTAAAATCTGCTAATGATTATTCGTTATAACGATAAAAAAGCAATTTGATATAGTTAAAAACTATATCAATTAATAAAAAACTAGAATTATTCAATAACATTTTTTTTTGCTATCTTTTTAACCACGCAAGAACCGTGATTAAAGGAAAATAAAATGAATACAGCAGTTATTGGATATCCTCGTGTTGGTAAACTTCGTGAATTGAAATTTGCAACCGAAGCCTATTTTAAAGGTAATAAAACCCAAACCGAATTATTAAGTGAAGCTAAAGCATTACGTGCCGAGCATTTACAACAACAAGCTTCGCAAAAAATTGCATTTATTTCGTCTAATGACTTTTCATTTTATGATGCAGTATTAGATACCGCTTGCTTACTTAATGTTATTCCTAAACGTTACCAAGATTTGGGATTACCAGAACTTGATCGTTATTTTGCTATGGCTCGTGGTTATCAAGGTGAAAAAGGCGATGTGCGTGCGCTAGCAATGAAAAAATGGTTTAACACCAATTATCACTATTTAGTACCTGAAATAGAAGATTCAGTGCAGATCAAAGTAGCTGGTAGCAAACCATTTGACGAATATCAAGAGGCCAAAGCGTTAGGTATACAAACTAAACCTGTTGTTGTTGGTCCGTTAACGTTTTTCAAATTAGCACAATATTTAGGTAATAAACAGTTTGTTGACTTTAAAGCTGATATTATTAAAGCCTACCAAGAAATTATTCAAAAATTCACAGCTCTTGGCGCTGATTGGATTCAAATTGATGAACCAATTTTAGTGACGGATCTTAATCAAGATGATATCGCTTTATTTACAGAGCTCTATCAAGCAATCTTATCTGTTAAAGCTACTACTAAAGTGGTTCTACAAACCTATTTTGGTGATGTACGTGACTGCTACAAAGAGTTAGTGGCTCTGCCGTTCGATGGCATTGGTCTTGACTTTGTCGAAGGTAAACAGTCATTAGCATTGCTTGAAAATAATGGTTTCCCTTCGGATAAAGTATTATTTGCTGGCGTAGTGAATGGTAAAAATATTTGGAAAAATAACTACCAAAAAACGTTAGCATTACTTGGGAAAATTAAGCAAAAGGCAGCTAAAGTTGTAATTAATACTTCGTGTTCATTGTTGCATGTACCTTATACATTACAAAATGAGACTAAACTAACTATTCAACAACGTGCTTACTTTGCTTTTGCACAAGAAAAACTGCAAGAATTAGCAGAGCTTGGTCAGTTATTTAATGAAGCTAACCCAGAAAATAGTGAGACTTATAAAGCTAACCAAACACTGTTTACTCGTGAACGTGAAGGGGCAAATCAAGAGGTTCGTCAAAAAGTTGCGGCGTTAAGTGCATCTGACTTTACTCGTTTACCTGAATTTTCAGTACGTGAAGCAGAGCAGAAAAAAGCATTTAATTTACCATTGTTACCAACTACAACGATTGGTTCATTCCCACAAACGCCAGATGTGCGCTTAAATCGTGCTAAATTCAAAAAAGGTGAAATTTGTTTGAATGAATACACTGAATTCAATAAGAAAAAAATTGCCGAATGTATCAAATTGCAAGAAGAGATCGGTATTGATGTATTGGTGCATGGTGAGTTTGAACGAAATGATATGGTTGAATATTTTGGTGAAAGCCTAAATGGTTTTGTCTTTACTGAAAAAGCATGGGTGCAATCTTATGGTACTCGTTGCGTTAAGCCACCAATTGTATGGGGTGATATTTCACGTTCAAAACCAATTACGGTTGAATATTCAAAATATGCGCAAAGTTTAACAGATAAACCAGTTAAAGGCATGTTAACTGGTCCAGTAACGATTCTTAACTGGTCATTCCCTCGTGAAGACATTTCACAAAAAGAGTCTGTATTCCAAATTGGTTTAGCTATTGGTGATGAGGTGCTCGATCTTGAAGCGGCTGGTATTAAAGTCATTCAGATTGATGAGGCAGCACTTAAAGAAAAATTACCATTGCGTAAGGCAGATTGGAACAGCGAATATCTAGATTGGGCAATTCCAGCATTCAGATTAGTACATAGTAAAGTTCAAGCAGATACGCAAATTCATACTCATATGTGTTATAGCGAATTTGCTGACATCATCAAAGACATTGATGCAATGGATGCAGATGTTATCTCGTTTGAAGCATCACGTTCTAATTTACAGTTGATTGATGTGCTTAAAGCCAATAATTTTAAAACTGAAGTGGGACCGGGTGTTTATGATATCCATTCACCACGTGTACCGCCTGTGGCTGAAATTAAAGGAACTATTGAGAAATTGCTTGCGAAGATCGATAAACAAAAATTATGGATTAATCCAGATTGTGGTTTAAAAACGCGTGGTGAAAAAGAGGTGGTTGAAAGCTTACAACACTTAGTTCAAGCCACATTAGAAGTAAGAAAAACACTCAAATAATACTGTTTTTCAAAATAATTTAACTTTGTTAAATCTGATATTGCCGCCGCCTCATTAGGCGGCGGAAACGTCAATAAGGAAAAATAGTAATGATAACCAATGGATAATGCAGATGAAAACAAATCTACTTTTTAATCAAAAAACGGTGTTCTCCTTTGAGGTTTTTCCTCCTAAAAAAACATCACCTTTAGAAACAATTTACAGTACTTTGCGCGAACTCGGTTATTTTAAACCTGATTTTATTAGTGTTACCTATGGAGCAGGTGGTAGCTTGAATGGACAAACGACTATTGATATTGCTCACTCAGTTAAGCATACCTATGGTATCGAAAGTGTTGCCCATTTACCGGGTATCAATTTTGATAAAACCGAGATGAAAAAAATCCTTCACGATCTTAAATGTGCGGGTATTGATAATGTACTTGCGTTACGAGGTGATATCAATCCAAACGTAAAACCGAAAGATGATTTTCGTTTTGCAAGTGAACTTGTCTCTTTTATTAAAGAAAATGGCGATTTTAACGTAATTGGTGCGTGTTATCCTGAAGGGCACCTTGAAGCGGCAACCATTAAACAAGATTTAATTCATTTGAAAGAAAAAGTGAACGCAGGTACCGATCAACTGATTTCCCAATTGTTTTTTGATAATGATTATTTTTATGCTTTTTTAGATAAAGCGCGTGATATGGGCATTGATGTACCCATTGAAGCGGGAATTATGCCAGTAACGAATAAAAACCAAATTGAACGTATGGTTTCAATGTGTGGTGTTAATCTACCTAAGAAATTTAAGCAAATGATGGAAAAATATGAACATCATCCAGATGCATTCCGTGATGCAGGTATTGCTTATGCTATCGATCAGATTGTTGACCTAGTTTCGCAAAATGTTGACGGTATCCATTTATATACCATGAATAATAGCTATATCGCTCGAAGAATTAGTGAAGCAGTATCAACGTTACTTGCCGTTCCAAAATCAATATAGTTTTATCATTAAGAAAATTTAGAATAGGGTTTGGAGGAATTGGTTGCGGGGGCTGGATTTGAACCAACGACCTTCGGGTTATGAGCCCGACGAGCTACCAAGCTGCTCCACCCCGCGTCAGAGAGGTGAGTTATATTATAGTAATAAAATAATAAAGCAATACTATTCTTTACTGAACGTATTATTTTTACACATTCCTTAACAAATGAGCGTAATTTATATACTAAATGGTATACACTCCTGAATAATTTTTACAAACATTCTGCTTAAATAAGTTTACCGATTAGCTTAGGTTTGGTGTGATTAAAACGATTAATAAGGCATTATTTATAAATAAAAGTAATCCAAATACTGAAACGGTATACACTCCTGAATAATTTTTACAAAATACTACTTAAATAAGTTCACTGATTAGCTTAAGTTTGGTGTGATTAAAACGATTAATAAAGCATTATTTATAAATAAAAGTAATTTAAATATTGAAACGGTATACACTCCTGAATAATTTTTACAAAATACTACTTAAATAAGTTCACTGATTAGCTTAGGTTTGGTGTGATTAAAACGATTAATAAGGCATTATTTACAAATAAAAGTAATTTAAATGCTGAAATGGCATATCCTCCTGAATAATTTTTACAATCATTCTGCTTAAATGAGTTCACTGATTAACTTAGGTTTGGTGTGATTAAAACGATTAATAAGGCATTATTTATAAATAAAAGTAATTTAAATGCTGAAACGGTATATCCTCCTGAATAATTTTTACAAAATCACTTTAATTATTTTTAATCCATTGCTCTATTTCTTTAAAATGATTAATTAAAATGTGTTTCTCATTTTCGATATTCACCATAAATTTGTTTTAGATATCAATTCTGTCATGAGTTGATAGATGTTTTATCTGTAGTTCTATCGCGTCTATATTATGTTTGATATTGGTAATGATACGACGTAAAAATTCATCCATATTTAGATTATACTTATTTTCTATTTTACCGTTTTATTAGGCTGAATATTTTAACAAAATTCCATTTTATGGTTTAACTACTATTATGCTAACATCATTAAAATTACATAATGTTTATTTAATTGGAAAAGGAAAAAAATATGTCAACTCAATATCATGGATCTTGTTTGTGTGGAAAAGTTAAATTATCTGTTCCATTTGCCAATACGGATTTTAGTGCATGCCATTGCCAAACTTGTCGTAAATGGAGTGCCGGGCCTTTAATGACCTTAGCGCACAGTGGTGATTTAACAATAGAAGGGCAAGAAAACGTTACCCATTTTAACTCATCACAATGGGCGGAAAGAGCATTTTGTAAAGAGTGTGGCTCTCATCTTTATTATCATTTAAAAGGTACGCAAAATTATTATATTGCTGCTTGGATCTTTGATGATATTAAGGATTTAAAATTCACGGCTGAAGTCTTTATCGATAAAAAACCAACTTGCTATGCGTTTGCTAATCAGACTCACAAATTAACCGAAGCAGATATTTTAGCCATGGCGGAAGGAAAGGCTTAAAAAAATAAATTATAACTTGATGTATTTATAAAAAAAGACGAGCATTGCTCGTCTTTTTGGTTATTGATAAAGTGCCTGTAATGGTATCACACTGTGAGCAGGATCGTAATCCAGTGCCGATGTTGTGGCATAAGCAGCATTCATAGTGGTATCGTAATGGACTTTATATTGGATAGCACTACGGCGCAGGATTTTAGAGGCTTCAATAGCAGCTCGCCCTGAGGTTGTGTTAAGAATATAACTGTATTCACCATTTTTGATATGATCATGAATATTTGGCCGACCTTCATTTTCTTTCTTGACAATTTGACAGGCAATTCCTGCTTGTTGCAATGCTTTTGCTGTGCCAAGTGTGGCATCAATACTAAATCCATGAGCGATTAATCGTTTAGCAACTTCTAATAGACGTGGTTTATCTTGTTCACGAATAGAAAGTAATGCTTTGCCGGATTTTTTCATATTCGACAAGCTGCCAAGCTGTGCTTTGGCAAAGGCTTCTGCAAATGTTTTACCAATTCCCATGACTTCGCCGGTTGAGCGCATTTCTGGGCCTAAAATTGGGTCAACACCGCTAAATTTATTAAATGGTAATACTACCTCTTTAACGGAATAATAAGGCGGAATGACTTCTTGAGTAACATTTTGCTTGGCCAGCGATTGCCCTGTCATGACACGGGCAGCAATTTTAGCCAGTGGTAAGCCAGTCGCTTTCGAGACAAACGGCACCGTACGGGCTGCACGTGGATTAATTTCAATCAGATAAACTTGATTATCTTTGACCGCAAATTGCCCATTCATTAAACCTTTTACATTAAGTTCAAACGCCAATTGTTTCGCTTGTTTTCGCAGTTCAGCTAAAATTTCAGGGCTTAAGGTATGAGTTGGCAGTGAACAAGCTGAATCGCCCGAGTGGATACCGGCTTGTTCAATATGTTCCATAATGCCACCAATAACGATTTGTTCGCCATCTGCAATCACATCAATATCCACCTCAATGGCATCATCTAAAAAGTGGTCAAGCAGTACTGGCGCATTATTGGATTCACTTACTGCGGTTTTAAAGTAGCGTCGTAAATCTTGTTCATTGTATACAATTTCCATTGCTCGTCCGCCTAATACATAAGATGGACGCACCACGAGTGGATAACCGATTTGCTCTGCTTTGATTACCGCTTCATCAATATCGGTTACGGTGGCATTAACGGGCTGTTTTAAATTTAATTTATCAACTACTTCTTGAAAGCGTTTGCGATCTTCAGCTCTATCTATGGCATCAGGTGAAGTGCCAATAATAGGAATTCCAGCAGCTTCAAGGGCTCGCGCCAATTTCAGCGGAGTTTGTCCACCATACTGCACTATCACGCCATCAGGTTTTTCAACGTGGGCAATTTCAAGCACATCTTCAAGGGTAACTGGCTCAAAATAGAGTCGATCGGAAGTATCATAATCGGTTGAAACTGTTTCGGGATTGCAATTTACCATAATGGTTTCAAAGCCATCTTCGCGTAAAGCTAAAGCAGCATGTACACAGCAGTAATCAAATTCGATCCCTTGTCCAATACGATTAGGCCCTCCTCCTAAAATCATAATCTTTTTACGATTAAATTGTGGATTGGCCTCACACTCTTGTTCATAGGTTGAGTAAAGATAGGCGGTATCGGTTGAAAACTCGGCTGCACAAGTATCCACACGCTTATAAACTGGGTGAATATCATATTGTACGCGCAGATCTCGCACGGCTTGTTCTTGAGTATTAAGCAGTTTAGCAATACGAAGATCCGAAAAGCCTTTACGTTTAAGTTGCCATAATGTCTCTTGATCAAGATCATTAATGGTTTGTTGCTTTAAGCGGTTTTCTATTTGCACTAGTTCTTCTATTTGTACTAAGAACCAGCGATCAATATGAGTTAATAAAAACACTTCATCAACGGTAAAACCCGCTCGAAAAGCATCGGCTATATACCAAATGCGATCGCTACCTGCTTCTTGTAATTCGTAACGAATTTTAGCAAGATTCTTTTCATCGCTAACATCATCAATTTTTTCATCCAATCCGCACGCACCGACTTCTAAACCGCGAAGTGCTTTTTGCATCGATTCTTGGAATGTTCGGCCAATTGCCATCACTTCACCCACTGATTTCATTTGTGTGGTTAAGCGATCATTGCAACCGGCAAATTTTTCAAAATTAAAACGTGGGATTTTAGTCACGACATAATCAATAGATGGTTCGAAAGAAGCAGGAGTTTTACCGCCAGTAATATCATTGGAAAGCTCATCAAGTGTATAACCGACGGCTAATTTAGCTGCAATCTTGGCAATAGGAAAACCTGTAGCTTTAGAGGCTAATGCCGAAGAGCGTGATACCCTAGGATTCATCTCAATAACAATTAATCGTCCCGTTTGTGGATCAACCGAAAATTGCACGTTCGAACCACCCGTTTCAACACCAATTTCACGCAATACTGCAATTGAGGCATTACGCATGATTTGATACTCTTTATCTGTCAAAGTTTGTGCCGGTGCAACCGTTATTGAATCACCGGTATGAATGCCCATTGCGTCAAAGTTTTCAATCGAACAAACAATAATACAATTATCGTTTTTATCACGCACAACTTCCATTTCATACTCTTTCCAGCCAATCAGTGATTCGTCGATCAGGAGTTCATTGGTTGGGGATAAATCAAGTCCACGAGTACAGATTTCTTCAAACTCTTCTTGATTATAAGCGATGCCACCGCCTGTTCCGCCCATCGTGAATGATGGACGAATAATACAAGGAAAGCCCACTTGTTCCAGTACCGCATAAGCTTCTTGTAATGAGTGAGCAATGCCTGAACGTGCGGTATCCAGCCCAATTTTTTTCATTGCCTGATCAAAGCGTTTGCGATCTTCAGCTTTATCAATCGCATCTGCGGTAGCGCCGATCATTTCAACATTAAACTCTTTTAATACACCCTGTTTTTCAAGTTCTAATGCGCAATTTAATGCCGTTTGTCCGCCCATCGTTGGTAAAATGGCATCGGGTCGCTCTTTTTCAATAATTTTGCGCACACATGTCCAATGAATTGGCTCAATATAGGTGGCATCCGCCATTTCAGGATCGGTCATAATGGTTGCCGGATTAGAGTTAACTAAAATTACTCGGTATCCTTCTTCACGTAATGCTTTACATGCCTGAGCGCCTGAATAATCAAATTCACAAGCTTGACCAATAACAATTGGGCCTGCGCCAATAATTAGAATACTTTTAATATCTGTTCGCTTAGCCATATTATTGCTCCTGCTTATAAATTTTAATTAATTCGATAAAGTGATCAAAAAGTGGCGCAGCATCGTGTGGACCCGGACTGGCTTCAGGGTGTCCTTGAAAACTAAATGCAGGTTTTTGATTATGATGAATCCCTTGTAATGAACCATCAAATAAGGATTTGTGTGTGGCTCGTAAATGTGCGGGCAAGGTGCTTTCATCGACAGCAAATCCGTGATTTTGTGCGGTAATCATGACACGATTATTTTCTAGATCCTTAACAGGATGATTACCACCATGATGACCAAATTTCATTTTGACGGTTTTCGTACCGCAAGCGAGCGCTAAAAGCTGATGTCCTAAACAGATACCAAAAACTGGAATATTGGTGGTTAAAAACTGCTTAATTGCCTCAATGGCATAAGTGCAAGGGGCGGGATCACCAGGACCATTTGATAAAAATATTCCATCTGGGTTTAATGACAATACTTCATTTGCAGGTGTTTTAGCGGGTACAACTGTTAATTTACATCCTCGTTCAACTAACATCCGTAATATATTTTGTTTAACGCCAAAATCATAAGCAACCACATGATAAGGCAATTCACTGTCCGCTTTGGGTGTAGGATGCTCTTGTTGTCTTGTCCAAATACCGCAAGTCCATGTGTAACTTTCCTTGCAAGTCACTTCTTTAGCCAAATCTAATCCACTTAACCCTTTATAATTTAGTGCCTGTTGTTTGGCATTTTCGGCTTTATCTAATAAGGTCTGTTTATCATTAGCCGTAATGATCACACCATGTTGTGCCCCTTTTTCACGTAAAATACGGGTTAAACGACGCGTATCAATATCCGCAATTGCAATTACGTTATGCTTTTTTAAATAACTGGAAAGATCCATTTCACTTCGGTAGTTGCTCGCCATTAACGGCAGATCGCGAATAATCAGTCCTTTTGCATAAATTTGGTTAGATTCGGCATCCGCATCATTTGTTCCTACATTACCAATGTGGGGATAAGTGAGAGTAACTAATTGTTCCGAATAAGAAGGATCGGTTAGGATTTCTTGATAACCTGTCATTGAAGTATTAAATACTACTTCCCCAACAGTCTGTCCATTAGCACCAATTGATTTGCCAATAAATTGCGAACCATCTTGTAACATAAGGAGGGCATAAGTTTGCATGATTAAAAAGGCCTTTTGAATAAGTTGTCATTATTTTTGAATAAAAATTCAAATTTACTTATCTGTTAAGTTACAGTGATTGGCATTTTATTACACTTTTTTATACAAAAAAAGCAATATTATAAAAATTATTTTAATAATTAAATCTAATTTTTGAGACTTTTTGACGAGTTAATAAAATATAAAGGTTATTTTGATGTTTAACTTGAATTTGCATAATTATTCAAATAGAATCGTGTGAATATTTACGGTTATTAGGAGCCATATTATGCACGGTTTTTATCAACGTCACTTTTTACGCCTACTCGATTTTACCCCTGCCGAAATTAATCAATTAATTAATCTGGCTATTGAATTAAAACAAGCTAAGCGGCAAGGGCTGGAACAAAAGTATTTACTCGGTAAAAATATTGCTCTTATCTTTGAAAAAGATTCAACACGTACGCGCTGTGCATTTGAAGTTGGTGCTTTTGATCAAGGCGCAAACGTTACCTATTTAGGGCCGAGTGGTAGCCAAATTGGGCATAAAGAGTCAATTGCTGATACTGCACGTGTACTTGGTCGTATGTATGATGGCATTGAATATCGTGGTTATGGGCAAGAAATTGTTGAAACTTTAGCAAAATACGCGGGTGTACCTGTATGGAATGGTTTAACTACTGAAGCCCATCCAACCCAAATTTTAGCTGATTTTATGACCATGAAAGAACATATTGGCGATAGAGCATTAAGCAGTGTTAAATTTGCCTATTTAGGTGATGCGCGAAATAATATGGGAAATTCGTTAATGGAAGGGGCGGCATTAATGGGTATGGAAATTCGTTTAGTTGCGCCAAAAGCCTGTCAACCCGAAGCTCAATTGGTACAGAAGTGTCAAGAGATAGCCAAAACGACAGGTGCTAAAATTATTTTAACTGAAGATGTTGCTTCAGGTGTTAAAGATGTTGATTTTCTTTATACCGATGTATGGGTATCAATGGGTGAACCGAAAGAAGTGTGGGATGAGCGTGTAAAATTATTAACGCCCTATCAAGTCAATCAAAATGTCATTAATTTGACTCATAACCCAAATGTGAAATTTATGCACTGTTTACCTGCTTTCCATGATATGAATACCACGGTTGGCAAACAAATGGCAGCACAATACGGTTTAAAAAATGGCTTAGAAGTGACTGATGACGTATTTGAATCGAAACACAGTATCGTATTTGATGAAGCTGAAAACCGCCTCCATACGATTAAAGCGGTAATGGTTGCAACGTTAGCGAAAGACGAATAATATAGTTGATAATCATAAATACTTAGCTTTGCTAAGCAACTTTTTTGCCGACTTAAAGTCGGCATTATTTTATCTAAAAGACCTTTAACATAATGACAAAACAAGAGCGAAATAAAGACTTTAAAAAATATGTGCAATTAACCAATCCTATCCATTTACTTGCGGTGGGTTTAGGGTCTGGTATGTCACCTATTATGCCCGGTACGATGGGATCGGCAATGGCAATACCACTTTGGCTGCTATTTAATGGTTTGCAACCGTATTTATATTGGGTGTTAATTGTTGTCGCTTTTATTTTTGGTTGTTTTTTATGTCAAAAAACGTCGGATGATACCCATACTCATGATTCAGGACATATAGTATGGGATGAATTTGTTGGTATGTGGATCACCCTATTTTTTATTCCACAAATCTCTGTTTTATGGATTGCTATTGCTTTTTTTGCTTTTAGAGTCTTTGATATGGCAAAACCTTGGCCGATTCGTTGGTTTGATAAACGAGTACCAGGAGGTTTTGGTATTATGGTTGATGATGTCATTGCGGCTATCTTCTCTTCAGTTACTGTTTATGTGATAGCTTTGCTAATTAAGTAACAACTTTTATTGCTAACATAAATAGAAATTGATTGTAATCAACCGCATTAAAACAGAAGAGTAAAAGCGATTTGTCTTAAGACAGAAACGATGCATTAATTAAAACATTTTTTGTGACCAGCCTAATTTACTTGAAAGATTATTAAAATAGTCGTAATCCTTTGAGTGAATTAAATTAAATTCATATGAAGAACGGCGAATAATGACATCGTGTGATGGTTTTACGGGTAAAATGATTTGGCTGTCACAGGCAATATTCAAATCCAAGGCTGTTGTTGGGAATTTAAGATGAATAGGATTATCCCCTTTAATCACTAATGGTCTAACCGCTAAAGAATGCGGAAACATTGGTGTAATAATCAAGGCATCTAAATGGGGCGCTAAAATAGGTCCACCAGCCGATAGTGAATACGCTGTTGAGCCAGTCGGAGTAGCAATAATTAACCCGTCAGCACGCTGCGAAAATGCATTGCGTTCATTAATATAGACATCATAATCAATCATATGCGCAACTGTATTTGGAGTTATCACAATTTCGTTTACGGCAAAGCCTGAGTTAATCATTTTACCGTTATCAAATATGGATACTTCTAATAAAAAACGCGGATCATCGACATATTCACCTGCAATAACTGGGCTTAATTGTTCAATTACCTGTTCATGCGAAATATCAGTCAAAAAACCTAGATTACCTCGATTAACCCCAATCACTCTGATTTTATAGTGAGATAAGTATCGTGCTGAGCGTAACATATTGCCATCTCCACCAACCACGATAGCTAAATCAGCTTGCTCACCAATTGTTTCCAACGAAGCATAATGGCTAACTGGGAATTGAATATATTCGGCTAATCTATCTTCTACTAATACACGAATACCGAGTTTAACAAGCCAATCATAAAGCACTTGATGGGTTTCAATTGCTTCTAATTTACGTGGAAGTCCAATTAGACCAATGCATTTAAATGGAATCATTATAAAATATCCTTACCTTATTTTTTCATAAACATCTGTATTTTTTGGGTATAAATTAAAAAAAATACATATCAATGTCTCGATAAGCTTGTAATAATAAAAATTGTCCCCATAATAACCGTTATTCATTAAGTTTTCGACTACATTTGGAGTACCTTATGACAGAACAAGATAAAAATATGTCAGAAAATGAAGCTAACATTGACACCCCAGCAGAAGAAACAACAGAACAACCAGCGGCAGCGCAGCCGGATTTAGAAGAGCAATTGAAAGCAAAAGATACTCGTATTGCCGAGCTTGAACAAGCTTTACAATTAGCTAAAAAGAATGAAAGCGAAGCGATGATTCGTGCGCGTGCTGAAATTGATAATGTGCGTAAACGTGTTGAGCAAGATGTCGATAAAGCACGTAAATTTGCGTTAGAAAAGTTTTCAAATGAATTATTACCCGTCATTGATAACTTAGAACGTGCTCTATTATCTACTGACAAAAATAATCCAGAACATCAAGCAACCGTTGAAGGTTTAGAACTGACATTAAAATCGTTCTTAGACACGGTTAAAAAGTTTGGTATTGAAGTCGTTAGCACGGAAGATTCTCAACTAAATCCTGATGTACACCAAGCAATTAGCATGGTTGAATCACCAGAACATCAATCAGGACAAATCGTTAATACAATCCAAAAAGGTTATACTTTAAATGGTCGATTAATTCGCCCTGCGATGGTTATTGTTGCTAAATAATAGTATCGTTGTAGATAGTAGATAATTTAACCGCCATTTATCAATGGCGGTTAATTTTATTTTTTACGTTGCTCTTCACGCGTCAGTTTTTTCATCTTTTGTTCAATTCGCTGACGTTTTAATGGTGAAAGGTAATCGACAAATAATTTACCTTTTAAGTGATCCATTTCGTGTTGTATACAAATAGCAAGTAGGTCGTCGGCATCAATTTCATAAGGATTTCCATCACGATCTAGTGCTTTGATTTTAATTTTTTCCGCTCTTGGTACAAATCCTCGACAATCAGGTATTGATAAGCAACCTTCTTCAATTCCTGTTTCGCCTTCTTTACTGATCACTTCAGGATTAATAATCACATAAGGTTGACTTTTGTCTTCGGTTACATCAATTACAATGATCTGCTCATGTATATCCACTTGTGTTGATGCAAGACCAATGCCTTTTTCTGCATACATGGTTTCAATCATGTTATCGATAATGGTTTGTAACTCTGGCGTAAATTGGGTGACGGGTTTAGCAACTTTGCGGAGTCGCTCATCAGGGAAACGTAATACCGGTAAAATAGCCATAAATTCTTCGATCTACTCCTCAAAAGTCAGATTAGTTCAGTTTATTACTCATTGTAAACATTTATCATGTCATTGAATAGCCCTTATTGGCTATTGGTAGTATTTATCTTATCTATTCAGAAAATTAAATTTATTTAACATGAGTGCAAAAAGTTATGATGAGTAAATATGAATTCTTATTACGAATTTCAATGCTTGGACAAGGAAAACTTGCAATTTTTAAAAAAATTAGCCAAATTTTTGGTACAGATCTGCCTAATATAATTAATAATGTATCGTTTTTACTTGAGAAATTAGCATTAACTCAAGAGCAACAAGAAAAGTTTTTAGCTACTTCTTATTTTCATTTTGAACCGATACTTGAATGGCTCGATACTCCTTATCCTCAAAAGCATTTGATTGCGTATTGTGATTCAGATTATCCGATTTTGCTTAAGCAAATTAATTCACCACCAATATTTTTATTTATTATGGGAAATTGTCAGCTACTACATTCTCCACAAATTGCCATGGTTGGCAGCCGTGAATTTAGTGAATATGGCGCTCAATGGGGACGATATTTCGCTGGTGAATTAGCCATTAATGGGTTAACCATTACCAGTGGTTTGGCACTGGGTTTAGATGCGATTTGCCATCGTGGTGCACTTGAGGTAGGCGGTAATACTATTGCCGTACTCGGTAGCGGATTAGCTAATATAGCGCCAAGGTCAAACCTAAATTTAGTGAATGATATTTTAGCGCAACATGGTGCGATAATATCAGAATTTTTACCTTTTGAAAAAGCAAGAACCGAATATTTTCCTCGGCGTAATCGAATTATCAGTGGGCTAAGTTTAGGGACTTTTGTTATTGAAGCATCAGAAAAAAGTGGTTCGCTAATAACGGCCCGTTATGCACTTGAGCAAAATCGTGATGTGTTTGCATTGCCAGGAGATATTGATAATCAAAACTGTGTTGGAACACATTCTTTAATTAAGCAGGGTGCCTATTTAGTTACTGAGCCAATTGATATTTTAGAGCATTATAGTCGTTATTTATCAACAATAAATCGACAAACAAAAAACGAGGATGACCTCAATAATCATATTTTGTATCCTGAAATTTTTGCTGTCATTCATCATCAACCTATTGCAGTTGATACAATTGCATCATTGGTTAATTTATCGATTCCTGAACTTACCAGTAAATTATTAGATATGGAAATCGCTGGATTAATTATGACGGTAACAGGGGGATATATTCGCAAGCGAACGATCAAATAATAGATAAACTATTGTCAAAAAGTTTGAGGTGATGACCGTGTTTCAGTAAAAAACCGCCGATATTTATCGGCGGCAAGAATGATATCTTATTCTTCTATTTCTAAGGCAATTTCAGACAGAATAATACCTGTATTATCAGCATAGACAAAATCACCTGAGAAGAATGTTACGCCACCAAAGTTAACACGAATATCAACTTCACCAACGCCTTGATTTTCAGCTCCTACAGGAATTGCGGTAAGTGCTTGAATACCAATTTCAGCTTCAGCTAAATAGTCAACTTGACGAACGGCACCATAAACAATAATTCCTTCCCATTGATTTTGCAGTGCAATATCAATTAGTTCTGCATCAATCAACGCACGACGCACTGAACCACCGCCATCAATTACTAAAATTTTTCCTGTGCCGTCAGTTTGCAGAGTTTCAAAAAGTAAACCATTGTCCTCGAAACATTTAACTGTCACAATTTGTCCAGAAAATGATGTCACACCACCAAAATTACTAAATATAGGTTCCACTACGTTAACATCTTCTGGGTAGTAATCGCAAAGAATTGAAGTATCAAACTCCATCATCAGGTCTCCTTTTGCTGTCGTATTTTAATACTATATAGTATAACGCTAACATCAAGTAAAACGATATTAAAATTAAATAATCGTGAGCTAGCTCAAAATTATCCCCAAACAATAAAGTAAATTAATCAATAAAGCAAGTTTGACCATTTGTAATAGTAAAGGGAACGCATCTTTTGCTGTTTTAAAATGAAAAACGGCATAGATATGTTCAATTAACAAAGGTAGACCGAGCATAAATAGCCAACCCCAACGAGGATTTAGATAACTATAGGAGAATATGCTAAATGAGCATAATGAGCTCACCAATAATAGAAGGTGATAAACTCGCCCACGATCTTTGCCCATTAAAACTACCAGTGTTCGTTTGTGATTCATTCTGTCACTGTCTATATCACGAAGATTATTAATATTAAGTACTGCAACGGACAATAATCCACAGCCTAAAGCTGGTAAAATAATTGGTATTGGTAATGTTTTGGTTTGTAAGTAATAGCTTCCTATTACACTAATTAGACCAAAAAAGATAAGAACAGATAGATCTCCAAGACCTATATAACCATAAGGTTTTTTACCTACCGTGTAAGTTATTGCTGCAATAATAGATAATATTCCTAATAGTATAAAACTTAAAATTTCATAAATATTATTACAAGCTAAATAAATTAAAGTCAGTCCAAATACAATACATAAAAAAGTATTAATCCATAATGCTTTTTTTAATTGATTAAGCGTAATTAAACCTAACTGCAAACCCCGTTTATGCCCAGTTAAGTTTTGATCATCACTGCCTTTAATCGCATCACCATAATCATTGGCTAGATTCGATAAAATTTGTAGTAATGATGCGGTAATAATTGATAAGAGCATAATCAGTGGATCAAAAGACCGACCCCAATACGCAAGCGTATTACCCATCAAAATGGCACAAAGTGATAATACTAATGTTTTAGGGCGTAAACTAATAATCCATGGATAATATTTATTGGGCATACAACATATTATTTATTTAAAAAATCATGCATTCATCATATCAGTAATCAATAATATATTCACGTTTTAGTACTAACTAATTGACGGTTTATTATGAATTTTTGGATTTTTAGGCCGTAAAAATTTCTTTAATTTTTTGAAATATCCTCTGACTTTTCCTTCTCGTAGTGCAGCAATAAAAAAGCCTAATGAACCATACATTACACCGAGAAAAAGAATCATAAATATATTAAATAAATTGTCTGACAGACCTAATCCCATCTGATTTACGCCGGCAATCATATTCGTTGCCCATGTTGATGGCAGCATTCTCGATACTGTTTGTACCCATAAAGGCATCGCATCAAGTGGCCATATGGTACCAGATAGGTAAAATACGGGCGTGGTTAAAAAAGCTAAAGTTAAATAGATCATCTCCGCTCGGCGTAAACACTCTGTAAGCAATTTACTTAAGCCCAAAATTCCTAATAATAGAGGAAATGTCATAATAATAATTTCAGGTATACTGGCTAATTGCCGATAACCGAGTAGCCATGGCCATAATCCAAATAGGACTATAGATAAAAATAACCATATTGGAATAATACCGAATAGACTTCCGAATATAACAATCCTTGGTGGCTTACCTTGTGGCAAGGAGTGTAGGGTAATATTGATTCGCGTTGAGGCAATTAAAAAGGAGTGTTGCAACAACATGACTAATAGTCCAGGAAAGGTTATTGCTGCAAAGCTGATACCAGCATTATAAAGTGGCATCGTTTGCCCTTTTATTGGCGATAAAATGATATTAATCTGCTGATCAGAAAACCCGCCATTACGCATTACTCGCATATTATATTCGGTCAATATTTGTTGATATATTCCCTTAATATCAACTTGTATCAAACCATTAGCTAAACGGCTAGAAGCATCGCCATAAGCAGGAATGGTTACATCTTGACCATTTAATAAGCGTTTTTCAAAATCCCTTGGAATGGTAAAAACTGCAAACAATTTACGATTGTTTATATCATCATAAGCTTGTAATGAATTTTCATAGGTTAGGACATTGATTTTAGAACTGGTAGTTAAAGAACGAATCAAACTGCGGCTCGTCGCGGTATGATCTTGATCGACAATAGCAACGGGTAAATTAGTGATAGTACCATTAAGATAAACAAGACTCATTAATGAGACAGACAATAGCATCAATAACCACATTGGTCGCATTAGCATAAAGAAAAACATTTTTACAGCTGAAGAAAAAAATAGCTTAAGCATCCAAATATTGCCTCTTACTGTGAATGTAAACGCTTGACTAAACGTTTTCTAACTAACACTGTAATAATTATTGGATAGATCATCAAAATACTACAGGTTTTTAATACGGATAGATAACTAGAATGCCGTAAAAATAGATCAAACAATTTATTGAGCGCATAAGTTAAAGGCTCAAGTGATGAGATAAACCTAGCTATCCAAGGCATAGATAACTCTGGTACAACCACGCCTGAATAGGTTAATGCAAGCCCTACTAAAACCCCAATATAAGTATATGCATCTAATGTTGTTTTGGTAAACGTGTAAAGCAAAATACCAATACTTTGTGCCGCAATTACATAAAAGAAAACCACCATCATCATAGCAAAGGGCGAACCGGATACTCGAGCATCAGAAAATAAAACCAGCATTGCTATTTCAAACATCAATAACATGGTATACCAAATGGTATAAGGGGCTAATTTACCTAATACAAATGGATAACTAGGTCGAGTGCGTTTGGGTAATTGCGACAAAATATAAATAGTTGTCGTAACCACAAATAATTGCAACAAATGTACTACTGCCGAAAATTGTTGGAAGTACATCGAGTTACCACTTGCATTAAATAGCCCATCATAATTGAAATTAACTTGAGCAAGTTTTGGAACGGGTAAACCAATACTGGTTGCCATGGTAGTCCGATATTGGGTGTTTAATGATGCAATTAACCCTGAATAATCCATTATTGAATATAAACCAGCACTATAATATAGAGCATTATAATAAAGCATTGGTGTTGGCTGGCGGCCAGCTAACACATCCGCTTCAAAATTAGGTGGTATATAAAGAACGGCATAAATCTTGGCTTTTTCTAAATCATGCTCAGCCATTTTTAGCTGATTGTCATAATTAATCAAATTGGCATGTGCGCCAGCGTTAAGATCCCGTATTATTTCACGAGATAAAGAGCTTTTATCTTGATCAACATAGCCTACCGGTAGATCAAACAGTACACCTTTGTGAAAGATACTGCTAATTAACACAAAGATAATTAGCGGTAAAATCCACATTAACCAATGGAAAGTAAATCGCTTAAATATAACTGGTATTTCATCGTTAAAAGCGTCTTTAAAGCGATGCCAGAAGTCTAAAACTAGTTGTCTATTTTCCATAATGTACTCATACCTGCGCGTAAGCCTTCTACAGGTTTAGTTGGATAAAGTCTAATTTCAAACGTTTTTAAATCAAAATCACCGGTTGCACGAGTGGCGCGTTTGGTTGCATAATCACCCATTGGTGAAATAAAACGAACTTCCGCTTCAACTTCTTTGTTACCAAGTGCGGGAACTTCTAGCTTAATATGATCACCTTTATGAATATGAGGCATAATATTTTCACGAATATTAAACACAAAATAAGCTTGTGGTAATCGAATAACGGTTAATAGTGGACTATTGGCATTAAATAATTCGCCTACTTCAGCAGGAATCGAACCTACTTCTCCATCTACTGGGGCTTTAACTTGCAAGTCATCAAATTGGATCTGTAATTGCTTAAGTTGTTCTTCAGCTTCTTTTAATTTGGCATCATAAATTTGTCGTTGTTCAACACGATCACCATTTCGTGCTTGATCTAAATTAGCCTGTGCTGATAAAACTTGTTGATAAGCAGCATCACGCGTTTTCAGCGCATTATCTAATATTGATTGTGATACAAAGCCTTTTGCTGAAATTGCTTTATTACGATTGTACTCTTTTGAGGCATTGTCATAAGCTACTTTAGCTTGTTCAAGTAATGCTTCATAATAACGAATACTTTCTTCACGTGTGCCATGTTCAGAAAGTGATACTTGTGCTTGTGCTTGATCTCGTGCTGCTTCGGCCGCTTTAACTTGTGCTAAAAGTTCTGGACTATCAAGCGTAATTAAGACATCATTTAGTTTGACATCATCACCACGATTCACATGAATAACTTGCACTCGCCCCTTTGCTTTAGAGGAAATGCTAACATTAGGCGCATCAACTTCGCCTTGTAAGATAAGTTCGCTATGATGAGCACGAATTAAGATCGTCATCGAAATTAATATAACAATCAATGCTATAACAATAAAAATTTTTTTATTCATAAATTTGTTTTGAATGACAATTGTAAGAAAAGGCCTAAAGAACTAGGATAATTGTACGCAATCAAGAATTAACATACGTCATTAATGATTACTATATCACACGATATAGTGTTTTACTTAAACAAACAAAGCTATATTTTTAAACCAAAATAAAGATTACATGGAATAATTAATAACTTGATTGTTTACATTCTATTTCACCCTTAAATAAATTTCAATAATTCTAAACCACCATTTTAATAGATTTTATTTATGAATATCATCAGTCAAAAGAAATAGATAAAAACCTACTTATTTAGTAAGATATTTTTAATTAAATTAATAAGGCTTTAATTATGCAAAAAATAATTATTATAGGTGGTGGTGCTGGCGGTTTAGAGCTCGCTACTGATCTAGGTGATAAATTAGGCAAAACGGACAAAGCTCAAATTACCTTAGTTGATAAAAATAGTTATCATTTATGGAAACCATTATTACATGAAGTAGCAACGGGTGTCCTTGATGAGCAAGTTGATAATATTTATTATGCATCTCAAGGTCAACAGCATAATTTTGAGTTTACCCAAGGTACATTTACCGATCTTGATCGAGATAGCAAGCGAATTACGGTTATCAACCATAATGATGAATCTATTTCTATTGATTACAATATTCTGGTTATTGCCATTGGTAGTACCTCTAACGATTTTGGTACACCTGGTGTTAAAGAACATTGTATCTTCTTAGATGATCAAAATGCGGCTATTCGTTTGCGAGAAACCTTGATCAATAAATTCACTAGTTTTTGTTCAATCATTGATGATCATCAAAGCACTGATGAAGATAAAATCCGAATTGCAATCGTTGGTGGTGGAGCAACCGGTGTTGAATTAGCTTCTGAATTACCAAATATGGTAGAAAAATTTGGCGCCTGTGGTCGTAACAAAATGTGTTCGGATCTTCTAGATGTGTCAGTTATTGAAGCAACTGATCGTATTTTACCTGCTTTGCCAGAAAAAACAGCGATAAGTATTACTAAAACGCTTGAAAAACAAGGTATTCATGTATTAACAAAAACCATGATTACAAAAGCGGAAAATGATGGATTTTATCCAAAAGATGGCGGTATCATCAAAGCTGATATTATGATTTGGACTGCGGGTGTTAAAGCACCTGATTATTTAAAAGAAATTTCAGGCTTAGAGTCTAGTCGTTCCAATCAATTGGTGGTAAAACCGACATTGCAAACTTCCCGTGATGACAGTATTTTTGTTATTGGTGATTGTGCTTACGCAATGCAAGAGAATGGTCATGCCTCACCACCTACCGCTCAAGCTGCACATCAAATGGCAAAAATATGTTATGAAAATATTATCAATATACTAAATAACAATCCATTGAAATCATTTAAATATACCGATAATGGAACAATCATTTCTTTACATGATACTGCACAAGGTGTGGTCAAAATAGCTGGAAAGAGTGAAATGAGTGTTAAAGGTTGGTTTGCATTAATTATTCATCGATTATTGTATCGAATGCATCAAGCCAGTTTATTGGGTATCTTTAAAACGATTCGTTTTGCTCGTGCTAGTAAATTTATGTACAAAACCAAATCGACTTCCATTTTTTGTAATCGTAATTAATTATTAAAATAACAGCTACTTAAAATTTTTTTAAGTAGCTTTATTAGATTATACTACTACTTTAATTGATTCGATTTTATAGGTAGTGGTTAATGCGTTTTATTTTCATTTTTGGTTTACTTTTCGCTAGCTATACAGCTTTAGCAAATTATCAACCACAAGATGGTGATATTATTTTCCAATCTTCTCAATCAAACCAAAGTAAAGCCGTTGAGCAGGCAACTAAGTCGCCTTATAGTCATATGGGTATCATTTTTACTAAAAATGGCAAACCTTATGTTTTTGAAGCAGCAAGTAAAGTGGTTTATACACCTTTAGATAATTGGATAAATCGCGGAAAAAATAAAAAATATGTGATAAAACGTTTAAAAGATCATACGTTATCACAAAAAGAAATTACCAATTTAAAACAGGTCGCCAAAACATTTGAAAACAAACCTTACGATATTTGGTTTGGTTGGGATGATAACTATATTTATTGTTCAGAATTAGTTTGGAAAATTTATAATCGGGGACTTAAACTGAAAATTGGTCAATTACAAACCATTAAAGATTTTAATCTGTCATCACCAGCGGTTAAACAAAAATTAAAAGAACGCTATGGTAATAAGATACCTTATCAAGAAACTGTAATTTCACCTGTTGCGATGTTTAATTCACCACTATTAATCACTGTTGATAAGCGCTGGTAGTTGACTTTAGCATTGCAGTAATTTTTTTATTGGTGCAAAGCTTTTACGATATAAATGGTTAATGCCATGTTTTTCTATTGCAATTAAATGATCTTTGGTTGGGTAACCTTTATGTTTAGCAAGACCATATTGGGGATAAAGTTTATCTAACTCGACCATCTCGCGATCTCGTGTGACTTTAGCTAAAATCGATGCAGCACTGATTTCTGCCACTAATAGATCACCTTTAACAACGGATTGGGTTTGAATGCCAAAATTGGGGCAACGATTGCCATCAACTAAGACATAATTGGGTTTGATTTTTAAGCCAGATACTGCTCGCTGCATCGCCAGCATAGTAGCATGTAAAATATTTAGCTCATCAATTTCATCCACCGATGCTCTGGCGACACACCAAGCTAATGCATTGTCTTTTATCACTTCAAATAACTGTTCACGTTTTTTTTCAGTAAGTTTCTTTGAGTCGGTTAAACCAACGATAGGTTTAGTTGGATCTAAAATAACTGCTGCAGTAACAACATCGCCACATAGCGGTCCTCTTCCAACTTCATCGACACCCGCTATTAATGTAGCATCAGGGTAAGTAAATTCTAACAACGATATAAATCCTCTAACAGCGTATTTTTAAAACGCTAATCCTTTAAAACATCTAATACTGCTTGTGCAGCTTGTTCATCAGCATTACAACGAATTTGTTTATGTAAAGTGAGAAAGGTATTTTTAACTTCGGTATTATCTCCTTCTAAAAAAGGGATAATATGATTGGCGATATTTTCTGGTGTGCAATCTTGTTGTAATAGTTCGGGTACAAGTTCTTTTCCCGCTAAAATATTGGGTAAAGAAACATAAGGCGTTTTGATTATTTTTTTAGCTAACCAAAAAGTAAAGGCTTTCATTTTATATCCTACTACCATTGGGCATTTGGCTAACATACACTCTAATGCTGCTGTGCCAGATGCCAAGATAGTGGCATTGCTTGAAATCATCGCTTCACGGGCTTGACCATCTAATAGCTGCACTTCAAGATTAGGGGCGATTTGAGCTTTGATTTGTTCAAACTCTTTACGTCTTTTGGTATTAACTAACGGTACCACAATATGCAAATCAGGGTAACGCTGGCGTAATAATTGTGCGGCTTTTAGAAATGGTTCTGACAGTAAAGAGACTTCTGCGTGACGGCTACCAGGCAATAAGGCCAAACAAAGACAATCAAGAGGGATACCTAATTGCTGACGCATTGCTTTTTGATCTGGATTTAGTGGGATATCATCTGCCATTTTATGTCCAATAAAACGGCAAGGAACATCGAACTTATCATAAAACGCTTTTTCAAAAGGTAAAAACGCTAAAATAAGATTAGTATTGCGTTTAATTTTAAATACTCGTTTTTGCTTCCACGCCCAAACCGAAGGACTCACATAGTGAATGGTTTTAATGCCTGCTTGTTTAAGTTTGCCTTCTAACGAAAGATTAAAATCAGGGGCGTCGATACCAATAAAAATATCAGGTTTTAACTCAATGAGGCGTTTAGTGATGTCGCGACGAATAGCTAAAATACGACGTAATCGACCTAACACCTCTACGATGCCCATAACCGAAAGTTCATCCATTTCATACCAAGCTTTACAGCCTTCAGCTTGCATTTTTGGCCCAGCAATACCGATAAACTCAATATTGGGATGATGATTTTTGAGTGCACGAATTAAACCAGCACCAAGAATGTCGCCCGAGGTTTCCCCTGCGACTAACGCAATGGTTAATCGTTTATTTATCATTAACGGATGATGCCACGTGTTGAACGTGAAAAGAAATCAATAAATAATTGGACTTCAGGATACTGTTTAGCTATGGTTTCAATCTCTACTTTGGCATCGTCTAATGTTAAGCCATTTCGATAAAGAACTTTATAACTATTGCGAATCGCTTGCAAAGCCTCTTTACTAAATCCACGGCGTTTTAAACCTTCATAATTTACACCGTGAGGCGTTGCATGATTACCTTGGGCAATAACATAAGGTGGTACATCTTGAGCAACTCCAGAGCACCCACCCACCATAACATGTGAACCAATAACACAAAATTGATGTACGGCTGTCATGCCGCCTATAATTACATAATCATCTAATTGGACATGCCCGCCTAAAGTTGCATTATTAGCTAAAATACAGTGATCACCAATAACACAATCATGAGCAACATGCGCATTAATCATAAATAGATTATCATTGCCAATACGCGTTAATTCACCACCCTGCACGGTGCCACGGTGAATGGTTACGCTTTCGCGAATCATGTTGCGATCACCAATTTCAGTGCGCGTTGGTTCACCACGATATTTTAAATCTTGGTTAACTTCACCAATTGAAGTAAATTGATAAATTTGATTATCTTTACCAATTTTAGTGTGACCGTTGATGACTACATGTGATTTTAAAAAAGTCCCATCACCAATTTCAACATTTTCACCAACAAAGCAAAAAGGTCCAATTTTGACATTATTGCCAATCTTAGCCCCTTTTTCTATTACTGAACTTGGATGTATTTCCGTTGACATAGCATTTCCTTAATACTTTTGGGATATTTCAAAATCAATATTATTTACGTGCACACATCATTTCGGCTTCACAAACCAGATTACCATCAACGGTTGCAACACCATGGAACAATGCAATACCACGACGTTCTTTAATATATTCAACGTCTAATACGAGTTGATCACCAGGCACTACAGGGCGTTTAAAGCGAGCTTTATCAATTGACGCAAAATAATAAAGTTGTCCCGGAGATAACTCTTCAATACTTTTGAAAGCTAAAATTCCAGTTGCTTGAGCCATCGCTTCTAGAATTAAAACGCCAGGAAAAATCGGTTTATTTGGAAAGTGGCCTTGGAAAAATGGTTCATTGAAAGTGACATTTTTAATGGCTTTTAATGTTTTGCCTTTTTCATAGCTAAGTACACGATCAACCATCAAAAATGGATAACGATGAGGCAATAAACTGATGATTTCTTCAATATCAAGGGTATTAAGTTCGGTAGTCAAAATAGCTATCCTTTATATTATTTGCTATAAATTGCACCTATTATAACTGAGGATATGGCTTTCACTCAAGAATGATTTGAATAGTACTTTTCTTTTATATGAATCTGCTTATGCTATGTTATTATAATTTATTTACATAAATGATTTGTAAAAACTATATTATCTTACATTAAATCATTTATAATAATTCAAATAGTAAAATTGAGCTATAAAAGTTTCTAACTCGGAGAGGTAGTATGAAATCATTGATTAAAATGACATTAGTAAGTAGTGCAATCGTATTAGCATTGGTTGGGTGTGATGATAAAAAAAATACAACCGATAACAACGCCAGTACCAATAAAGTGACCATATCAACTGATGCACAAAAAGAAGCTTATGCATTAGGCTCTTCATTTGCTTCATACATGGCAACAAATTTGGAGCAAAATGAAATTAGTCCAGATAAAGAATATCTAATTAGTGGTTTTAATGAAACATTCCGTGATGCTTCTCAACTTTCAAAAGATGAAGTCAAAGATGTTTTAGAAGCATTTGGTAAACGAATTCAAGAAGAAAGTAAAGCTCGTTTTGAAAAAGAAAAAACGGAAAATACTGCTGCTGGTGATAAATTCCGGGAAGAATTTGCTAAACAAGAAGGTGTTAAACAAACGAAATCTGGATTACTTTATCAAATCATCAATGAAGGTTCAGATCGCCATCCAAAAGCTGATGACACCGTTATTGTTCATTACACAGGCACTTTAACAGATGGTCGTAAATTCGATAGTTCTTATGACCGAGGTGAAACTGCAACTTTCCCTCTTAATGCGGTAATTAAAGGTTGGACTGAAGGAATTCAATTAGTTGGTGTGGGCGGTAAAATCAAACTTGTGGTACCACCAGATTTAGCATATGGTGATCAAAGTTTTCCTGGTCAAGATGATAAAGCAGGTATTCAACCAGCATCAACATTAGTCTTTGAAGTTGAATTACTTGGTATTGATGGTGATAACAATGATAAAACTGAACAATCAACATCTGATCAAAATAAAAACAACAATAGTGCTAAATAAGATTTAGCTGACTAATTTTGACTGATTCATTAAGTTATACACTTGTTGTTATGGGTCCCGCATATGGGACCCAATCTGCTTATTGTGCCTATCAATTTGCACAAACTTTGCTATCCAAAACTTCCCATACAATTAAAAATATCTTTTTTTATGCAGATGGTATCTATAATGGTAATAAGTTTACCGATCCCGCTAGTGATGAATTTGATTTAGTATCGGCATGGCAGGCGTTGGCAAAAGAGTATTGTTTAACGTTAACTATTTGTGTCGCTGCCGCTCAAAGACGAGGTGTTATTGAAACGAATCTTGCTGATTGTTTTCAGTTAACTGGGCTTGGTGAATTAAGTGCATCTATTGCAGAAACAGATCGAACTATTCAATTTTAGTATTAAAATTTTAGTATTAAGGCTGGTAAATGAAAAAAGTCGCAATTATTATTAGTTCACCACCTCATGGCAGTGCTAAAGGTCGAGAAGCATTGGATATAGCCTTAGCTGCATCCGCATTTAATCATATTTCTGTTTTTTTTATTGATGATGGTGTATTCCATCTGTTGCCTAATCAATCTCCAGAACACATTTTAATGCGTGATTATATTGCGACATTTAATATGCTTGAACTTTATGATATTGAAGATGTTTATGTATGCGAATCTTCACTTAATACACGAAACCTTGCTAAGGTAACACAGAATATTGCTTGTAAAGTTATTAATAACCAATCATTAAATCAATTATTAAATATCCAAGATGTAATCTTAACATTCTAATTTTTATACTGAAACGTATAGATAATCTGAAACTTTTTTACAAACAAGATTTATAAAAAGAGACAGCTAATGGATTAGGATTAACGTAATTTTTATGAGATTGGATGAGGCAAAATAAATAATCCACGCTATTTTTTATACTGTATAAATATTGTGGATTATTTTATTAATATAATTTTATTAACTTTTTACTATACTAATTCTTTCATATGATTGGCGATTTTTTCTGCTTGCTGACCAACTACAATTTGTACACCTGTTTTCCCTAATTTAATTACTGCCATAGCGCCAAGAGCTTTTGCCGCTTGTTCATCAATTAGATCTGTGTCTTTTACACTTAAACGTAAACGTGTGATACAAGAATCAATATTGGTTAGATTTTCTTTACCACCAACGATTGCTAAATATTGCTGAGCAAGTGTTGATAAATCACTTGTTGTTGCTTTTTGTTGTGTTTCTTCTACTGTGGTGTCCGCACTATCATCATCCTCACGTCCAGGTGTTTTTAAATTGAATTTAACAATCACAAAACGGAAAACTACATAGTAAACAACAAAGAACACTAAACCTTGAAGGATTAGCATGTACCAATGAACAGCTAATGGGTTGCCTGATTGCAGTAACATGTCGATTAAACCAGCACTGAATGCAAATCCAGATATCCATTGCATAGTTGCAGCAATAAATAGAGAAATACCAGTTAAAATAGCATGAATTAAATAAAGCACTGGCGCTACAAACATAAAGGCAAATTCTAACGGTTCAGTAATACCAGTAAAGAAAGCGGCGAAAGAAGCTGCTAACATAATTGAAGCCGTTTTATCTTTATTCCCTTTTTTCGCTGTATGATACATAGCTAATGCTGCGCCAGGTAAACCAAACATCATAATTGGGAAGAAACCTGCTTGATAACGGCCAGTAATCCCTATCGTTGCCGTACCCGCCGCAAGACTTTTTTCCGGTTGCAAGAAATTACCAATATCATTAATACCTGCTACGTCAAACCAAAATACTGAATTTAGCGCATGGTGTAAACCAACAGGAATTAGTAGACGGTTAAAGAAACCATAAATACCTGCTCCAGCTGAACCTAAATCTTTGATTTGTTCACCAAATGAAGTCAAAATACTAAAAACCATTGGCCAGATAAAATATAAAATAAAGGAAACCAAGAGCATTACAATAGATACAATAATCGGGACTAAACGTTTACCACTGAAAAAAGCTAACGTTTTATGTAATTCGACCGAATTAAATCGATTGTAAATTTCCGCAGAAATAACCCCAACTAATATCCCAATAAATTGATTATTAATTTTGTCATATGCAAGTGGTACTAATTTTTCCCAACCAGCTTGTTCAATATCAATCCCATTAAAAAGGGCATATGACTTAGTTGATAAAAGTGTGGTAATAATTAAAAATCCGACTAATCCCGATAACGCTGCCGCGCCATCTTTGTCTTTAGACATACCGTAAGCCACACCAATTGCAAACAATATTGCCATATTACCGATAATAGCACCACCAGATTGAGTTAAAAATGTTGCAACAATGCTACCGGAGCCCCATGGCATACCATTAATCCAATTCCCTATTCCTATAAGTATTGCAGCAGCAGGCAATACAGCAACTGGCACCATAAGCGAGCGCCCAATACGTTGCATATAAGCTAAAATTCCCATTAGTTTAACCTCATATATTTATTAAAACTATATTTAAAAATGATCTTTTATTATACATTTTCAAATAGTAGTAAACGATCGATCCTATTTCACCTTATATTATTTTACTTCGCAAATTAATTATGCATTTTATGTGATTTATGTCACGATTTTTTTTGATTAATTTAGTTAATATAGTAAAATACAGTCAACATATTTTATTTATAAAAAAAAGTTATTTAATTATATCAAAAGAGGTATTATCGCATGAGGCTTATTCCTTTACAAAATGCACAAGAAGTTGGGGCCTGGGTGGCGCAGCGCATTGTAAAAAAAATCAATGATTTCAAACCGACAGCTGATCGTCCGTTTGTTTTGGGATTACCAACAGGAAGTTCACCATTGGTCATGTATGAACAACTTATTAAACAATATCAAGCAGGCAAGGTAAGTTTTAAACATGTGGTTACGTTTAATATGGATGAATATGTAGGACTTCCAGAGGATCATCCAGAAAGTTATCACACATTTATGTATGAAAATTTCTTTAACCATATTGATATTGATAAAAACAACATCCATATATTAAATGGTAATGCAGCAGATATTGACGAAGAATGCCGTCAGTATGAAGAAAAAATTAAAAGTTATGGTAAGATCAATGTGTTTGTTGGTGGTGTTGGGCAAGATGGACATATTGCTTTTAACGAACCAGGCTCTTCGCTTTGCTCTCGTACTCGCATTAAAACATTAACCGAAGATACACGAATTGCTAACTCCCGTTTTTTTAATAATGATGTTAACCAAGTGCCAAAACATGCATTGACTATTGGTGTTGCAACTTTAATGGATGCACAAGAAGTCATTTTATTAGTTTGTGGTCATAATAAGAGTTTAGCACTGCAAGCAGGAGTTGAAGGTTCGGTTAATCATCTTTGGACTGTGACTGCATTACAAATGCATCCAGCATCGCTTATTGTTTGTGATGAGCCAAGTACTGATGATCTTAAAGTAAAAACCTTAAAATATTTTAAACAAATGGAAGCTGATAATCTAAAAGTGACCGTTTTATAAAGGATAAACCAATGTACGCATTAACAAATTGTCGTATCTATACAGGTTATGAAATTCTTGAAAATCACGCCGTTATTATCGACGGCGATAAGATTGCTAAGATCTGTAAACAAGACGAACTATCTGCAAATATCACTATTGAAGATTTACAAGGTGCTATTGTTGCGCCTGGGTTTATTGATATCCAAGTAAATGGTTGTGGTGGTGTGCAATTTAATGAAACACTTGATGCGTTAAGCGTTGAAACATTAGAAAAAATGCAAGAGACTAATCTTGCTTATGGGTGTACTAGCTATTTACCGACTTTAATCACATCAACAGATGAATTTATGATAAAAGCGGTAAAAGTGATGCGTGAATACTTAGTTAAACATCCTAACCAAGCATTGGGTTTACATCTTGAAGGGCCTTATATCAATCCTGAGAAGAAAGGTATCCATGATGAAAATATCATCCGTCTACCATCTCAAGAAATGATCGACTTCCTTTGTGATAATGCCGATGTTATTAAAATTATTACTTTAGCACCAGAAAAAGTTGAAGCTCATTTTATTAAACAATTGGTTAATGCTGGTATTCATGTTTCAGTTGGCCATTCCAACGGTCATTACGATGATTGCCGTCGAGGTTTTAATGCTGGTATTCGTTTAGGTACACATTTATTTAATGCTATGCCATATATTACTGGGCGCGAACCAGGTGTAGTTGGTGCAATTTATGATGAACCTGACGTTTATGTTGGTATTATTGCCGATGGACAACATGTTAGCTGGGCAAATATCCGAAACAGCCATAAAATCAAACAAGATCACTTGATATTAATTACTGATGCTATGTTGCTGGCTGGGTCAAATTTAACATCAGCGGTATTTGCAGGTAAAACCATTTATTATAAAGATGGTCGTTGTGTAGATGAAAAAGGTACATTAGGCGGTTCAGCTTTAACCATGATTGATGCAGTAAAAAATGCAGTCGAATATGTTGGTATTGCATTGGACGAAGCATTAAGAATGGCAACCCTTTATCCAGCGAAAGCAATCGGTGTTGATAAAACCCTTGGTAGCGTTAGTGAAGGTAAAATAGCCAACTTAGTTATCTTTGATCGTAACTTTACTATTACTAAAACGGTTGTTAATGGAGAGATCAACGGCTAGAATGTAAGATAATTAATGAAATATTGAGATATCGTATGACCTTTAATTATCTAAACTTAGTTGGAAATGCTGATCTGATCAAACAGCTAAATTACGCTATGATTTATCGTTTGATCGTTCAGCATGCTCCTATTTCTCGTATTCAATTAGCTGAAATTAGCCATTTAGCACCAGCCAGCATTACTAAGATTACTCGCCAACTAATTAAAAAAAAACTGATTAGAGAAGTTGATGCACAACAGTCAACGGGAGGGCGTCCTGCTGTTTCAATTGAAGCTAAATTTAACAATTATCAGACTATTGCTGTTCAGCTCAGTCGTTCACATGTAACAATTGAACTTTATGATATTGGTGGTCGCTGTTTAGCATCGAATGTATATCCATTAACGCATTTTACGCAGGAGCTTGCGCAAAAATATCTGATTAAATTAATTGAGCAATTTATTCAAGAAAATAATAAAAGAATAAAAAATCTTATTGCTATATCAGTCGTACTTCCTGGATTGATTGATTCTTTACATGGTATGATTCGTTATATGCCTCACATTCAAGTTAAAGAATGGCCATTAGCTAAAGAGTTACAAAAACAATTTAATGTTTCAATTTTTTTAGGTAATGATATTCAAAGTTTGGCATTGGCTGAAAGCTATTTTGGTACGACACAGAATGTGGATGATTCTATTTTAATACGTGTCCATCGAGGAGTCGGTTCTGGTGTTATTATTAATCAACAATTACTAACTAATCATAATCAAAGTGCATGTGAAGTTGGTCATATTCAAGTCGATGCGTTAGGTGAACGCTGCCATTGTGGCAATTTTGGTTGTTTAGAAAATCGAGTGGTTAATAATGCGATTGAGCATCGAGCCAAACAGATGATTGAACAAGGCTACCCAACTCAATTATCTCTGGATGAATGCAGTATTGCTAATATTTGTCATTATGCAAATCAAGGTGATGAACTTTCCATCAAGTTAATCAAAGATGCGGGTGAAAATCTAGGTCGTGCAGTTGCTATTATGGTCAATATCTTTAATCCACAACAAATCGTGTTAGCGGGTGAATTAACTAAATCATCAGAAATATTGTTAAATGCGGTAAACTGCGCGTTAAATGCACAAAGCTTAGAAGAGTTAAGAAAAAATCTTACTATCAATTGTTCATCACTCAATGACCGTTCGGCAATTGGTGCATTTGCATTGGTGCAACAAGCTTTATTTAATGGTTCATTATTAATGATATTACTCGAAAACGATATAACTGTATAATGGCATTTATTTATAGCGTAAAAAGCCCGTTAACCGGGCTTTTTTGTTGATTAAGCTAAGATACGAAGCATTCTTCTTAATGGTTCGGCTGCACCCCATAATAACTGATCGCCAACGGTAAAGGCAGATAAATAGTCTTTACCCATATTAAGTTTGCGTAAACGTCCAACAGGTGTAGTTAATGTACCTGTAACAGCAGCAGGAGTGAGTTCTCGCATTGAAAGTTCACGATCATTTGGAACAACTTTAACCCAATCGTTATGCGCAGCAAGTAATTTTTCAACTTCTGGAACACTGATGTCTTTTTTCAACTTAATTGTGAATGATTGGCTATGACAGCGTAATGCACCGATACGCACACAAAGTCCATCAACAGGGATAATTTCGCTAGTACCTAAAATTTTATTCGTTTCAGCTTGACCTTTCCATTCTTCTCTACTTTGACCATTATCTAAAGCTTTATCGATCCAAGGAATTAAACTACCAGCTAATGGAACACCAAAATTATCCGTTGGTAAGCTACCATCTCGCATTTTTTGGGTAACTTTGCGTTCTATATCTAAGATAGAAGAATTAGGATCCTGTAGTTCTTTAGCTACTTCAGCATTAAGCATTCCCATTTGTGTTAATAACTCGCGCATATGACGAGCACCACCACCAGAAGCCGCTTGGTAAGTAGAAACAGATATCCAATCAACTAAATTTTCTGCGAACAATCCACCGAGTGACATTAACATCAAACTTACCGTACAGTTACCACCAACAAAGGTCTTTATTCCTTTGTCTAAAGCGGCATGGATGTTAGCTTTATTTACAGGATCAAGAACAATAATAGCATCATCTTCCATTCGTAGAGTTGATGCGGCATCAATCCAGTAACCTTGCCAGCCTGTTGCACGTAATTTTTTATAAATTTCAGACGTGTAATCACCACCTTGGCAGGTCACAATAATATCTAATGCTTTTAACGCATCAATATTATCTGCACTTTGTAATGTTCCTGTTTTACCGCCAAAAGTAGGCGCAGCTTGACCAGCTTGTGATGTAGAAAAGAAAACAGGGTTGATATAATCAAAATCATGTTCTTCAACCATTCGTTGCATAAGAACAGAACCAACCATTCCTCGCCAACCGACAAAACCAACATTTTTCATAGTTTATTTCCAATAAGTAGATGTTATAGGTAAAGATTATCTACTATTAAAACAAAATATTGTAATAAAACAAGTAAGATAAGAATTATTTTTGTAGTAGCGGATATGATAACGTGGTGTTATATATAATTTTATAGACAAAACTGAATGTTATACAAAAATTAGCACATCATAAGCTAGTCAGTAATATTCGTTTTCCACATAAAAAACACCACTATATTGACAAAATTATTAACAAAATGGCCTGCATCTTCATTAGCAATTACCAAGACCTGTTCGTCTAAAGAGGTGTGATTAATCTCATTAAGTCGATCTGAAAATTTTGCACTCTGCCAAGGAAATACACGCTCATCTTTCAATCCGACTGAAATCATAACCGGTGGGTAGTTAACATCTTCACGTAGATTAAGATAAGCATCGATCGTTTGCAGATTATTAAATTCTTGCTTATTAAAAGGTGAACCAAATTCCAGAAAATTAGCATTACCAATTGGTATTTGATCTAAACGGCTCATATTCAACATACCTGAGGTGATTGATGCGGCGGCAAAAAGTTCCGGATGTGTTGCTAATGCCACGCCAATTACAATGCCACCGGCACTGGCACCACTAATGACTAGCTTGGATGAGTTTGTGTAACGATGATCAATAAGGTATTTCGCGCATTTGATAAAATCATTGACTGAATTTATTTTATTTTTTCCTTTTCCATCATGATGCCATTTAGGTCCGAGTTCTCCACCACCACGAACGTGGGCAATAGCAATAATTCCCCCTTTCTCAAGCCAAATTAAACGGGTGGTATCATAATTATTAGGATAATTACTTTCGCCATAGGCTCCATAAACCGTTAACCAAGTTGGATTATTGCCATCAAGTTTGATTCCTTTTCGATGAATAAGGGTAAGAGGAATGAGCTCGCCATCATTGGATTTAACCCATTTTTGCTCTGATTCATAATCTGCAAATAGTGATGCATCAGTCTTTATTATTTTAGAATCTTCAATTAACTGACTATCAGGATCATATTGCCATATTTTTGGTGGTATATTCCAATTTTGTTGAGTAAATAAAATCTCTTTGTGATCTGAACTAGAAAAAATAGCCGTTACCTCATTACCATTAGTAATCGGAATGGATTTGATAGTATGTATATCGGCGAAAGGAATAGTAACAAATTTAGATGTTCCAGATTCATAATAAGCAAGATAAATAGCATTTTTGCTTGCTGTAAACTCCGTCAGTTCCCCTTTTTTCCATTCTATTATTTTTTCTTCTGGCGAATGGATATTATCAAGGTTTAATCGAGAAATGGTATAACCTGAAAAGTTGTTATATTTAGCCAAGTAAAGCCAATTATCTTGCACCAAAAAATCCGTTACATTTTGTTTTCTATCGATGATCTTTTTCCAATGTTTGTTTTCCAAATTAAGAGAAGTAGAGTCGGTTAAATACAAATCTATGGTATCACCGGATATTGAAGATTCCACTGAAGCAACGGCTCAGTTGGCAGATAGAGATAAGTAGGTATATTGGTCAGTATTAGCTTGATAATTCACAATATTGGCTTTGCCAAAAATAGCTAAATCCTTTTCAATATCGGTGCCTAAACGATGAAGATAAAGTTTTTCCGTTCCTGACTTTCGATTATCAGAATCAGCAAGATCATTACGATGATAGAAAAAAGATGAATTATTCTGCGTTCATACTAAATTTGGCATAGTAATGCCGGATATGCTATCGGGTAGGTGTGCTCTAGTTTTTACATTAATCACATTGATAGCTGAAATTTCAGAGCCATTTTCAGAAATAGCATAAGCAACATGCTTACCATCATTTGATGGGTAGAAATTATATATACCATATCCTACTGGCGGATCGACTAATAATTTTTCTTTGCCAAGTCGATCTTTAACAAACAAACGATTATAAGGATGGTTCTCCGTTTCTTTCAGGTAAAAGCAATGATCGCCAACACGCTGAATATTCCATATGAATGGTTGGGAATCATAGGCTGTTAAGGTATTAAATCGTTTTACTACAGAAGCTTTCCAAGGCAGAGCATTAAGTATTTTTTGGGTTTCATGTGACTTTGTTAATAACCATTCATTGGTTCGTGCTTGATCGGTTTCCATCCAACCATAGTTGTCGACTGATGAATAAGAGTTTTTAGATACACAACTAATGCAGTTCATTAATGATAAAAAGATGATAATGATATAAAAATATTTTTTGAATAAGAACATTATCGTTTCCCTTTATCATATTTATAAAAAATGAAACTTAAGTAATTACCTATTTCTATCATTTATATCATGATATATCAAATGGTTATTATTATTTATTTGTATTGATTCACAATTTACCAATACCTATAGATTATTATTGCTATTTAAATAATTTATTTTGATAAAAAAGCCCGATAATTCGGGCTTATTTAAGTTTGGTGAGTTGTCGATTTTAGAAATCTTCATCACTTGATTCATCTACACTCATTGAGGCCATATTATACCGCTCAATTCCTTGAGTTCCAGCTTGTATAATATCTGGCAACAATGTTGGTAGATTTACATCATCGCGTTGCATAAAAGTTTCTAACAACATGGGCACATTTACACCAGTGACTATTTCTATATTAGGAAAATCAGCCATCAATCTAACTAAAGTATTAAATGGTGTTCCACCTTTTAAATCAACAAAACATACAATATCTGATCCAAAAGCTTGTAAATCTTTTAGTTTTTGTTGCAGTTGTTGTTGAAAATCATCTGTTGATTGTCCCATTGCAAACGAAACAGCTTCACACTGAGATTGTTTACCACAAATCATTTCAGTTGTTTCAATTAAGCCTTTCGCTGTTGAACCATGTGTACTGACTAATACAGAAATCATCGGGTTAAGTTCCTATTTTAGTAATCTAAACAACGATAATAACGACGGATTGTCATTGGATGACGATTTAAATGTTCAACATAAGCATCAATACGGTTATTAATAGCACGGAAAACAAATGGTGAAAGGTTTCCACGATATTTTTCTGATATGCCTGGTAATTCATAATCTTTGGTATCGATAATGGTGTAATTACCACAGATCTGAGGTAAGAATTTAGCCACTCTTTCACTTAATGGGCGCTGAGTATCTTCACCAACATAAACAGTGACTGCAGTGTCACGGTCGATAACTTCTAACGTACCATGGAAGAACTCTGCTGATTCAATTGATTTTGATCGTAACCAATGTTGTTCTTCCCAATAACACATAGCATGAGAATACGTTGCACCCCATTGATTACCCGCACCAACAAAATAGTGCATTGAGTCGTTATGGTGTTTTTCAGCAACTTCTTGACCAAATTTATCGGCTTTTTTCGCAACAGCAACGATATTTTTGGCAAAATGTTGATCCATTTCTTGATAAAACTCATCATAATCAGGGAATTCACCCGCTAAAAACATTAAACGATCCGCTGTCATAAAGAATTTTAATTGTTCATTCATTGGGTAAACAACCACATGATCTGACATATTTCCTAATGGAGTATCTGCTTTATCCATGAAAGCGAATACAGTTGAACCAACTTCTTTTTTAATTTTATCAATAGCAGCAACAACTTCTTGTGTTGTACCTGTTACAGAAGAAATAATAATCAATGTGTCTTTAGTGATACGTTTGTTGCCTGTGACTAAATATTCAGCAGCATGTTGAACGAAAGTTTCAATGGCTGTTTTTTCCTTCATATGGACAACCGCTTGCATTGATGATGCATAAGTACCACCAATACCTAACCAACAAACATTGCTATAACCACGCTCGTGGATTTTATCGATAAATTCATTAATTTGTGGTCTCAATGCTAAAGCACCATTCATGCTGTCTAATTCTTTCTTTTCATCATATTTTCTCATTTTTAGATCCTCTTAATTTTCGAGCTAGTTATTTCATCAAATTCTGGATAGGTTGATTTTTCAAGGTTATGACCTTTTAATCTTGAAACTTGGTAACTTAATAGATGAATAGGGACAGTCATAAACAATGATGCATATAATTCATCTATATCGACATTAAGGCACAAGTCCTCTTCTTTAAGATTGTTACTGCTGTTGGCGTAAATGGTTGAGACATTTTTAACATGTTTATCTAAAAATACTTTTAATAAGTTTGCTCGTTGAGCTAACTGGCCGTGGGGCTCAAGAAACACGATATGATCATCCTCATGTAATCCTAAATATGGGCCATGCATGTATTCTTCGAGTTCCTTACCAAAAGCGGTATTACGTACGGTTTCGGTAAATTTTGTTTCGCCTTCTCTAGCAACTCCGTAGGTTGCGCCATAACCAATAAATATTACTCTTTTAGCGTGATAAAACTGATGTTGATATTGATTGACCCACATTTGGGATTGTTCAATGACTTTAGGAAGTAAATGAGTTACTTTCTGAAGTTGATCCAGATAGCTGTTAAATTGTTGATCGTTTAAACTACCCTTTTTTTGAGCAATCACTAAGGAAATCAATATTAAATCAAGAATGGTTACGCTATAACCGGCACTTACATAAGGCATTTCCTCAACGGGAATTCCCATAGATAACACATGATTACTAATTTTATACAGTGGGCTATTGGGATTGCTGGTGAGCGTATAGATGGTTTGGTTATTTTTTATAAATTCTTCAACTAAATGAATCGTTGAATAACTTTCCCCACCTTGTGAAATAGCAAAATACAAAGTATTAGGATCACTGTAATGTAAATAATTAGCAGCGATTGATGGATCCTCAATATAAACAGGTATCTTTAAGATTTTACTCATTAAAGATCTTGCTCCATAAGCTGCATTAGAACTTGAACCTGTTGCAAATATGACAATTGAGTCAAGTTGTTTAATTTTACTTAAGTCAATATGTTGGGTGAACAGTGTTTGATAATCATCCAAGATGTTCTGATAATATTCAGGCTCTAATGCAACATAATCAGCGATACTTTTCATTTTTTCCCCTTATTATCCTAATAATCCACTCCAAGCGCCAAAAATACCGATACAAGCTATAAGTAATAAAATCCAAGGTGCTTTAAGGCCTTTTTTATCTAATAAAAAGATAAATAAGGTAAATAACAAAGGTAATATTTGTGGCACAATACCATTAAAAATATCCTGTAATGATGTGGCATCGTCGCCAGATCCTATTGTTAATGGCATATTGAGTGTCACCATCGTCGCTACCATAGCGCCAACAACCGATAACCCCAAGATAGAGGCCCCATAAGATAATTTATCCATCAAGCCAGTCTTTTGAACTTTTTCAATAAAAGATGCACCAATGTTATAACCAACGAATAGACCATAATAACGAGCTAAAATAGCAGGGACATTGAAAATTAATAGAAACAGAAGTGGTCCTAAGATATTGCCTTGCATTGCTAATGAAGTACCAATACCTGTGGCAATAACTCGTAAGGTTCCCCAGAAGAATGAATCACCCAAACCACTTAATGGCCCCATTAATGCAACTTTGACATCATTAATTGAACTTTCATCAAACTCATCATTCAGGGCATTTTGCTCTTCCATAGCAATGGAAATACCTAACGGGAAAGTAACTAGCCAAGGCGTAACGTTATAAAACTCTAAATGTCTTTGATAAGCACTAGTTAATTGTTCTGGTTTTTGACTATAAATTTTTTCTAAAGCGGGACGGATCGCAAAAGAATAACCTAAATTCATTTGTCGTTCATAATTCCATGACCACTCCGCAGTAAAAGAACGCCAAAAGGTTTTCATTAAATCATTTTTAGTTAAAAGTTTAGAATTCTTCATTTTCATAGTCGATCTCCTGTCCTACTAAAGCATTGCCTGAATAATTATTAACTTCTTGATTGTCTGAGGTTGTTAATTTTTTGCCGGTAAATGAAGAGTAACCAGTAAGAATTAACGCCATACATGCGCCAAAAATAGCAACACCAGTGACAGGTACTTTCATATATACTGCTACAGCAAAACCAAGAATAAAGAATGTTGCATTGGTTTTTTTGATCATAATTTTCATTAACATAGCAAAACCAAATGCAGGTAATAAGCCCGTTGCGATTCCTAAACCATTAATGACAAAATCTGGAATAACTTCAAGCAAGCCTTTAATTGCTTCACTACCAAATAGATAAGAAAGTCCGACCACTAATCCAATTGGGAGGTTGATGGAAAAGAAACCACCGAAGATATTCATCCTATCAACCCCTTTACCGTTTCCTTCACTCGCATACTTATCTGCTTTATGAACAAAGAAAGGTAAAATAAATAAGAAACATAAGTTTTTAACAATTAGTACCAGAGAAGCAATAGGAATACCTAAAGTTAGAGCAACAGCCGTACTTTTACCGGCTCCAATTGCAAAAGCCGTTCCGAGTACACTCCCTGATATAATTTCTGGCGGGATAGATGCTCCAATGGAAAATGAACCAACAAAGGCTAATTCTAAGGTTGCACCAATAATAATACCTTGGGTGATATCTCCCATTACTAATCCTGCTAAAGTACAGGTAACGAGAGGTCTTGATAACATTGATGAACCTAAAAAGTATTCACCATTAGCTAACATAGCAATCAAGGCCAAAATAATTGCTGTAATAACAATACTCATTTTGTATTCCTTTTAGTCTATTTTTCAAATTTCTGCTTAGATTCATTTGGTATTTGTTGTATATAAACTTCAACACCATCTTGCTGTAATCCAGCTAATAGTTCTGATTCTAATTCTGTTAAATTGATCGTTTTAGAGTAATTCTTAGTTCCATCACGAGGTTTAGTTCCTCCTAAGTTAAGGCTAGTTATTTTTCCTTGAGTGCCTCGGATTAATTTTTCTGCATCCGCAACGGATTCAACAACGATTAACATTTGATATTTATCCGTTACACCCGAGTTAATTGCTTCAATACTGTCATCAACAGACTTCATTACCAATTTTGCGTTTTCTGGCTTAGCTAAACGAATTGCTGATTTACGAAGTTCATCACCTGCTACAGCATCATTGACAACTAAAATTGTATTAGCGCCAACATTTTCAAACCATGAAACAACGACCTGACCGTGAACTAAACGGTGATCAACACGTAATAATTTAATCATTTGAGTACCTCCTAGGTGAAATCAACCACATATTTAGTATTACTAGCAAACTTATATTCAATGGCTATTGGTTCTCTATTAATATCAAAATAGTGATTAGAAATTTTAAATAATGGATCGTTAATTTTGCATCGTAACTGTTTTGCTAATTCAGCATTTGCCACAATTAGCTGCAAATCTTGCTCTAATATATCGACCTTTTTTTTACCCGAATTAGTAATTTCGAGTGCTGATAAAACTTTGATTATAGATATTTGGAAATCGGGAAAATTATTAAGAGGTAAGAGAAAAATTTCTTTAACTACACTGTTTTTTGCAACTTCTAAAAAACTAATGTAATAGATTAGCTCGGAAGGTTTTATCTTTAATAATTGGCTATAGTAACTTCCGGCTTGCCTTAAATAGGTCTCTTTAATAATTTTTTTATGATTCTGGTAAATATGTGGTTTGATAATCCCTGTCATTTCTAAAATATTTTGGGTAGATAAGGTTGGGGCAACAAATAAACCAACTCCTTTTTTCCTAACCACCATATTTTTATCAACCAGCAAATCAATTGCTTTTCGAACAGTTGTTCTACTGACGGCATAATCCTTTTGCAACTGTCCTTCTGGTGGTAATTCAGATCCAACCCTATAATGTCCAGTATTTATCTCATCCATTAAATGAGAGGCTACTTTTTCAAATAACTTCATTGATGTGTTACCTCATAATTGAAGATATTTTTAGCCGATAAATGATATCGAAATCGATTGCCAATTAAATACTGATCGGTGTGTTCAAATGGTTGGAAATTATTATCAAAACTATAGCTTGATACTTTATAAATTGGTGTACCTTCAGCAACTTGTAAATATTTGGCCTTATCATCAGTAGCTGCCTCATAAGTAATCTCTTCTCTACCGTGGCTTGGTGTAAAATGGTAGTGTTCTTTTAAAAATTCATAAAGAGAAGTACCGTTTAAATCTATTTTATCTAAATTTTTAAATTTTGATGATGGTAAATAAGTAATTTCATAAGAGAGGGGATCTTGGTTTAAAAAGCGTTGTCGAATAATTCTAATTAACTGATCATTTGAACCAAAGAATTCTCTCAAATCAGCAGGCATTTTAATTATCTGGTTGGAAAGTACTTTTATTTTTATTTGAATATCATCTTCTTTTTGAACTTCTTCACTAAATGAAGACATCTTTAGCATATTAATTTCAAAAACTTTATGGAATGGTAAGTTTTTATCATTTTGAAAAACATATCCTTCCATCGCTAAATCATTCAAGGCGTTGCGTACCGTGGTTCGACTGACACCAAAGTATTCGGCAAGTCCTCTTTCTGTCGATTTATCTTTAATTATGTTGAGATTAGCTCTAATTTTTTCTTCAACATCTGTTTTTACAGCGATATCACGATATTCCAAAGGTCACACTCCATTTGTGGGCTTTTTTATCCATTAGATATATCTTAATCCATATAAGATGTTTTAAAAAATAATAAAAAAAATACATGTTGTCAATTTTGAGAACCAAAATTGATATAGAGATCACAATTTTTATCGTAATCTCTTAAAATTATTCAGATAAAATTAATAATGGTGATTAATCTATTTAATTCAGATGATTAGTTTTAATTAATGAAAGTGATTAAATATAAGAAACAATGGACAGATAATAAAAAAGCCCACTCAAATGAGTAAGCTTTTTTATTTAAAATTGGTCGGCGAGAGAGGATTACTCGCATAGCTAACGACAGATTTGCAAAGCCAGAAACCTACTAGCAAAAAATAGGCTCCTTTGTGCTTCAATGGCATATTTCCGATCCAAACCTAGATAGGAATCGAGATAATAAAAGATGACAGCGAGATATTAATTAATATTTTGGGGATTTCTTACAATATGAAGAATAATAATATCAAGTGCCATATGAATGGTGCTCTTTCCGATGAAATATACCTTTTATTACTTTTTTTTACTTACTTTCTTATTTCAATTTCTAATAAATAGAAATGAATAATCTATTGGAGGTTTGATGACAAATAAAAGTGAAATAAAAAAAATGAAGTTATTCGAAAAATATATTGCTGAGCCTGATCAATTCGAAAATTGATACACTCATCACAATAAAGTCTTACCATTTTAATCATTACTATTATAAAAATAACGACTAAAAACAAAGTAATCCTTATCACAACCAAATGATAATAGTTATCATTAAACTTGATTGTACTTTTTTTGAAGATTTTGTACACCAGTATTATCCAATATCTATTTTAGAATGAGTTTTTGGCTCCAAAAAGTAACAGTGGATAATAATTGATGAAAAAAACTTTGTACTTTTGTGGATATTTTTATATTTAATGGTGGCGTTCTTTTGAAACTTATATTTGCAATTGGCTCATTTTATTTTGTTCAAACATTAATCGGTGGTATTGTCTTTCAAGCGATACCTGCCTGGCTACGGAGTCATAATGTGGATTTGTACACGATTGGTTTAGTGTCACTTGCTATGATTCCTTGGACACTTCGGGTTCTTTGGGCGGGGGGGGTTGAGCGTTATAGAGTTACTACATCAGGGAAAGTTCGAAGCAAACAAATTGTCATTGCAGGACAAGTGGCTCTGGCGGTGATATTAATTGGCCTATCATTCATACATGAAAATATGTTCATCACACTAATCTCACTATTAATTTTATTATCATTAGTTTGTTGCACGAGTGAGATTGCTTGTGATGCTTATATGATTGAGAATTTAAATTCAAAATCATACGGTATCGGCAATGGATTACGGATTGGATGTGGTTATTTAGGAATGGCAGTAGGCGGTGGCGGGTTAATCTATCTATGTGATAAATGGGGATGGCAATCCTCCTTACTTGTCTATAGTGCATTACTACTCTTTTTATTGCTACCTTTGTTATTAGCGCCGAGTATCAATCAGCTTCCTGTTACAGAAAAAAGCTATCAGAGACCATCTCTCATTAAAACACTAAAGCAACCAATGATGCTAAAGGCGATCGTTTTAGTCTTTTTCTTTGAGATTAGTGGTCGTTTAATTTCATCTATGCTATCTCCTTTTGCGATTGACGCCGGACTTTCTCTAGAGAATTTAGGCAAAGTAACCAGTTTTGGCGGTGCTGCTTGCGGGATGCTAGGTACTTTATCAGGTATGCTCTTTATCCGGATTATAGGCTATCGCTGGGCACTCTTATTGGCGACCCTATTTAAATGCTTGTCAATCAGCTGCTTTATCATATTAAGTCTTCAACCTGATATAAATCCAATATGGCTTATTATTAGCTATCTGTTTTTTAACTACACTTTTTCCGTGGGCTTAGTTTGTCTTTACTCGTTCCTAACCACACAAGCGTCGTTGAAGCAAGCTGGATTAGATTTTACATTATTTCAATGCGGAGCAGCGCTTGCTGCCGGATGTTCTGGTTATATCGGTGGTATAGTTGCTCATTATATGGGTTACGTTACACTTTTCAATCTCACTTTAGGCTGTGCTTTATTCGTACTTATTTTTTTGTATCGAAGCTCAATTCTAAAAGCAGTATAGATTTTGTATTAATTGCAACGATAAGCATGAGGTGTGATACCAAACACCTCAACAAATCGTCTGGAGAGATGACCGGCACACGTAAAGCCGCATCGAGTTGCAATATCACTGACGGTTAATGTGCTTTCATTCAGTAATTTTGTCACCTGTTGCAAACGATAGTTGATAATGTAGCGGTGTATACCAATATCGAACATCTTTTTAAAGTCTCTATTTAATTTAGACTCACTCACTCCAATAACTTTAGCAATATCCTTTATGATTAAATGAGTGTGAAATTGCTCGTGTATAACTAATTGTGCATTAATTACATTTTTGCGATCTCGACCAGTTAAGCTGCTCCTGAACGGTTCTCCATCTGTCGATGAGGAGTAATTTAATTGCTCTAATGTTAACCACAGTGCGTTAAGGCTTAATCTTTGTATATTGAGTTGTGATAAAGCATCAGAAGATCTTCTGGCTGCTTGCAATCGTTGTGCTATATCTTTGAGCATAGGTGTAAGTGTTAACCGCCAAATACAGAAATTTGGTGAAGAAAATTGCATATTAGCACGATAGCTATTTAGTGAGCGCTCATTGAATATCTCTAATAGATTGTCAGGACAGAATTGTAACAATATTATGTTATAGCAGTAATTAGCAGGGAAAAAATCGGTGCCATATATAGTATCGTGTGAGTAAGAGAGATAGACTCTATTGGGTTGATAAGACACCACTGATTGAGAACCATGTATATGATGATGCACTGATCCATTGAGCATAAACACTAATGATAAATGCTTATCAACCTTTGTATCATTTCGAATATCTTGTAACGGAGCCATTTCTACAAAGCCAGCATTAAGTAATCCTTGTATATTAAACCATTCAATGCTTTCAGAGAGTTGCTTGTCTTTTGTTACCAGTTTAGGGGTATTTTTACTATAGCGAATGGTTTTCATCTCTCACCTCTCCATCATCATTAAATGATAATAATTATCATTATCCTTAATTATACTTTTTTTGAAGATTTTGTACACCAGCATTATCCAATTTCTATTTTACAATGAGTTTTTTCTCAAAAAGAAAGTAACAGTGGATAATAATCGATGAAAAAAACCCTTATATATTTGTGTGGTTTAGGTTTGTTATATAATGAGGAATTGTTAGCAGAACAAATATCTAAACAAAGCGATCGAGAAACTAACTTTGATACTATTATTGTAACTGCAAGTAAACAATCTAATAATGCAGCCTCTTCACTGAATGTATCTTCTAATACTATTTCTCAGGCGGAACTCGAAGCCGCAGGGGTAGATGATACTAAAAAACTCTCTCGGGTATTGCCCGGCTTGAATATACAAAACAGTGGTAATTTACTATTTCCTGCGATATCACTAAGAGGTATCTCTTCTGCTCAGGATCTATATACGCCTGCAATCACATTTTATGTTGATGGCGTACCACAATTGTCGACTAATTTAGTTCAGTCTTTGATAGACGTAGATCATGTCTCCATGATGAAAGGCCCACAAGCCACTCTTTATGGCCGCAGCGCACAGGGCGGTATAGTTAATATTAGCACTGCAAAGCCTAATAACCTATTTCGTGGTTACATTGATGGTGGTGTTGCTAGCCGAAAAGGTTATCATAGCCGTTTTAATCTCAGTGGCCCTTTGGTAGAGGATTTATTCTATGGAAGCGTCACATTGTTGCGTCAGTCACAACCAGGCGCATTCAATAACCCATCCACTGGTTCACAAAGATTGGGTGGATCAGATGAAAATACGGGTAATATTAAATTCAGGTTAGCTCCAATAGCCGCACCCTGGGAAATCAATTTTAGTGCAACAGAAGATAGAACTCACTCAACTCAGGATACATATTTAGACTTTAAAAATACACACAGTCGCAAACTATTAACGTCTGCGGGTAGTTTAGATCCGCGTATGCATCGTCGTACACATAGTCAGACTCTAAGTGGAAGTTATGATTTCGGCGATTGGTTACTGACGGCTAATAGTGCTTGGCAACAACTGAAATATGAACGTCGTTTTCCTTATGGTCCTTTCTCAGCGCAATCCTCGGAGCATTGGAATCAAAATACACAGGAAATTCGCGCAGCAACACAAGGTGATAACCGCTTATGGGATGGTGTATTGGGGTTATACCGACTGGATATTGATGAAACTCGCAAATCCAGTTCAACAGATTCTTCAGTCTCCTCGCAATCATTAGCCATTTATATGGATGGAACTTGGCATGTTTCCCTATTTGATTTGGGGGCCGGTTTACGCGCTTCTCATGATAAAGCGAAGACGCATTATGGTAAAAATAGCTTCTGGTCCGCCGGGAATAATAGTGATAATCAAGTATTAGGTCAGTTTTCTGCTGGTTATCTTTTAACGCCGAACTGGCGTATTTATACGCGCGTCGCACAAGGATATAAGTCTGCCGGCTTTACTATTACGCCACAAGCTGGTACTCACGCAGAGCCTTTTGTTGCTGAAAAATCGATTAACTATGAGATTGGCTCACGCTATGAAATAGATGATTTTCAGCTTCAAAGCGCCGTCTACTATACCCATACTCGGAATATGCAGCTTTACTCTGGTCCGATGGGTTCTCAAACATTGAAAAATGCAGGTAGTGCAAATGCCTTTGGTATTGAAGCTGATGCAAAATGGTTATTTACAACCGGATGGGTGGCAACACTAAATGGCAATTTAGCCCACTCTAAGTTTGCTAGTAATGTGACTGCTGATGATTATGCTAATAATCGAGTTCCTTTTATTCCTAGGTATGGTGCTGGGTTTAGTGTAGATGGCTTAGTTGCAACGTCAATAGGCGCTGTAATGCCTAGAATAGCTGTGAATGTGACTGGCCCTCTTTACTTTGATGGTAGTAATCAACTACGTCAAGGTAGTTATAGTACAACTGATATTAGTCTTGGTTGGCAAATCAATGAAAGAATTACTATGTCTGGTTATATCAACAATATTTTTGATAAACGCTACCGCACATACGGTTACGCACGAGGTAATAGAGCTTTTGCTCAATTCAACGAAGGCTTAACTGCGGGTGTTAACATAAAAGTTGAGTTATTTTAAGTTTGGTTCATATAAGTTCGGGGAAAGTTATGAACATTTCTGAACCACTGAGTTTTATCCTATTAGTAAAGTTAATGGGTAAGGCTTTTTGGATATCAATACTGACAGCAATCATCTCAACCATTATGACGCTGGTACCCATTTGGATACTTTACATTATGGTGAGAAAACTGACTATTGCCGCAATGTCTGTTGAACTTATCTATTCATGCCTGGTTGCGGCATTCATTGCAATGTTGCTTCGCTGGGGATTAATTGTGATTAGCCATGTTAGTGCTCATCATGGCGCATTAAAACTAGCTTATAATTTAAAGTTGCATTTAACTCACAAGCTGGGATTAGTTCCCTTATCATTTTTTAGCACTCATACAGCAAGTGATTTACGTAAAGTAATTAATGATGATATCGCCGCATTAGAAAGTTTTCTAGCTCATTTTTTGCCTGATGTAGCTTCAGCACTCACTCTGCCGATCGTTGGATTATCATTGTTAATTTACGTAGATGTGTCGATGGCGTTTGCTGCGATTCTATTATTGCCAGTGGCGGTTTGGTGCCAGTGGTTATCTATGCGAGATAGTAACGGACAAGCGCGTCAGTGGGGAGAATTGCAGATCAATATAGCCCAAAAGGTGAGTGAATATATCCGTGGCATTGCCGTGATTAAAAGCTTTGGGCTGAGAGCTGATTCGTTTCGTCAACTCAGTCAGACAATTCGTGATGTCGCACCTTGGATAGAAAACTATTGTAAAAAGAATATGTTCGGCTGGAATTGTTTTAGTTGTTTACTTTCAAGCAATTTAGTCTTGGTGGCTCCTATTGGAGCTTGGCGCTGTTTTCAAGGGAATTTAGCACCAGTTGATTGGTTGCTGTGTTTATTGGTTACTCCTGTGATACTTCAGCCATTTTTACGGCTTGTATTTGCGTCATCGGAACAAGCCCAGCGGCAGGGTTCGTTAGATCGTCTTAACCAGATAGTAAATGCATCACAGATGACAGTATCTCAAAAGATTGATAAAGCGAGTTTACCAACGGGAAACCTTGTGCTGTCGTTCTCTCTCGTTTCTTACCGTTACGATCATCAAAAAACAGCCCTTCAAGAAGTAACCTTTAATACATTGCCACATGGATTAACCGCTATTGTTGGACCCAGTGGGTCAGGGAAAACAACGATTGCACGTTTAGCAACACGATTACTTGACTGTGATAACGGTGAAATCACTTTAGGTGGGCTCAATATCCAGCATTGGCCTGTGGAAGAGTTGTTTAAACAGATATCAATGGTATCTCAGAATGTATATCTTTTTAATGGTACAGTTATGGAAAATTTATTACTCGGCCGACCGGATGCTAATAATGAGCAGGTAATTGCAGCAACACAGGCAGCTTGTGCTCATGAATTTATTCTCTCTCTACCACAAGGATATGATACCCAAATTGGTGAAAATGGCGCCCGCTTATCGGGAGGCGAACGCCAACGCCTTTCTATTGCCAGAGCATTATTAAAGGATGCCCCTCTTTTAATTCTGGATGAAGCAACTGCTTATGCAGATAGTGAGAGCGAATGGCTTATTCAACAGGCTATCTCTAATCTTTGCAATGGGCGAAGTGTTCTAATGATTGCCCATCGCCTCAAAACGATTATCCATGCAGATCAAATAATCGTTGTCGATCAAGGAAAATTGGTTGGTCAGGGACGCCATGACGAACTGCTTCTGAATTGTCCCTGTTATTGCCAACTCTGGCAAGATATCGAGTTGGATGGAGAGAAAATAGATGATCATTAAATTTATTCGCGCCGGTTATCAGTTGGTTGGTTATCAAGATCGTCGGTTAACGAAAGGATTATTTCTGGCGGCACTTGATGGTTGTTTATTGACTGTAAGTTATTACATTGTTGCACAACTTATCTTATCCGTTTTCAATACAACCATTTCATTACAGATAATCCTGCTAAGCACGGTCGGTTTATTGTCCTGCCTGCTGGGGCGAATTTATTTAAGTAATTTGGCGTTAAGCCACGTTTTTGGTGGTACTTATGCCATGATGGCTGAAGCTAGAATTCGAATTATTAACCATCTACACGCTTTACCACTAGGTTGGTTTTCAGCCAAACGAACAGGTGATTTAAGTGTTCGTTTAACATCCGATCTTGAGCTAATCGAATGGCTTTGGACGCATTTTTTAGCTGTCTTTACCAGTACAATAGTCACGATGTTATTACTATTGGCATTTCTATGTTGGATTGATATCTTTTTAGCTTTGCTTGTCATTATAACGATTCCCTTTTCCTTTTGGGTTATGACATTAACGCAGCGAGTCATTAGTCGTTATGATGAAAAAATGTTGGATACTGCCAGTGATGCACAAGCAGAGTTATATGATTATATACAAGGTATTAACGTTATTCGCTGCTTTGGCCAGTTTGGTACAGCCTGGAAGCGTCTTTCTAATGCATTGTTTCAACAATATCAAGCGCAGCTTATGTTGGAAACTAAACCCTCAACATTAGTCGCACTGTTTGGTTTTGTCAGTGAGTTCAGTTTTCTATTATTGCTCGTATCAGGTGGATATTTGTTGTTTCAGGAACATTTAGATATTCAGCACTTTATCCTGATCAATTTTTTTTCACTGATTGTCTATCGGCAGTTACAAACACTTGGCGATGGATTAATAAAACTTCGATTTAGTTCACGAGCCATGGAACGTATCAAAAAACTACTGAGTGAAACACCAGTTGCACCATATAATGATGGGAATTCCTCTGTAATCCCTGAATCCAATGAAATTACTGTGCAACAGGTCAGTTTTACCTATCCTGAGCAATCCTGTCCAGCCTTACAAAATATTCACTGCCACATTCAGAGTAATGCGATAACGGCTATTGTTGGTCCAAGTGGTTCAGGGAAAAGCACTTTGTTGCAACTGATTGGTCAAATGTGGATACCAAGCTCCGGTCAGATTCTTTGGGGTGAACATGATACTAAGATAATTTCTAGTGAGATCTTACATCGCAATATTGCCATGGTATTTCAAGATGTTGTTTTGTTTTCTGCATCAGTATTTGACAACATTTTGATGGGTAATCATACCGCTACAGCTGAGCAAGTTATTCAGGCAGCTAAACTAGCTCAAGCTGATGAATTTATTCAGCAGTTGCCCAATGGTTATCAAACAATTCTTGGTGATAATGGTTACTCATTATCAGGCGGAGAACGTCAACGACTTTCAATTGCTAGGGCATTATTAAAAAAAGCCCCTATCATTTTATTGGATGAAGCGACAGCCAGTATTGATGCTTCCACTGAACTGGCAATACATCGAGCATTAGAAAAATTATCTAAGCATTGTACTGTTGTAATTGTTGCTCATCGTTTAAACACAATACAAAAGGCTCAGAAAATACTTGTTATGAACGCTGGATGTTTGGTGGAACAAGGGGATCATGATGCCCTGCTTCGCCAAAATGGTCTTTATGCTCAATTGTGGCAGCGTCAACAGCAATCGCTCTCATGGCAGCTTACCCCATCAAACGAGGAATGATAACGCGATGACTACTTCAACACAGACAAAATTAAACGATTTTACACAATGTGATGTGTTATATCAGGCGGTGATTGAGAAGCTGTCTGATATTCCTGAACACTTCTCTGTCGATAGCCCTTTACTTGATGCCGGATTAGATTCAATGCAAATCATGTTGTGGTTAAGCGAATTTCGGCAACAAGGGTATATTGTTGCATTAAGCCAACTTTATGAAAACCCAACAATCAGGGGCTGGAGCCAGTTATTATCTTCTGTACCCCAGAATCAGCAGCTTGATCAGACCAGATCGGATTATCCTGTTATGGTTGATCAACGGCCATTTCCGTTGACTCCTGTGCAACATGCCTACTTTATTGGTCGTCAGTCTCATCAAATTTTAGGCGGAGTAGGTTGCCATCTTTATCAGGAGTTCAACAGTTCTAACATGAATGTAGAACAACTGGAAAGTGCTTGGCGACAGTTAACCTCCCGTCATCGTATGTTTCATGTTCATTTTACCGATAATGCACAACAGTGCTGGCACGAGAAAGATCGTTGGCGAGGGATTACTGTTCATGACTTACAAAATTTAGATACCTACTCGCAACAACATGAATTGTTTATGATAAGGCAACAACTTAGTCACCGACGACTTAATGTTGAGGAAGGGGAAACGTTTGATGTACAAGTCAGTTTATTATCTAATAAAATGTGCCGGATTCATGTTAATTTAGATTTACTGATTGCTGACGCTGCTAGTTTTACTCTGATTTTTGATGAATTAAGTTTGATATTACAGGGTTCTTTACTACCAGAACTTGACCCTCATTACGATTTTTGTAGTTATTTAAGTCAGAAAGCGCAAGAGACAGCACAAAGTTATCAAACAGATAGAGAGTATTGGTTGTCTCTGCTTCATACGTTTCCTGCTGCACCTGCACTACCATTAGCCATTCTACCGGAACAAATAACTACTGTTAGAATGCATCGGCGTAGCCATACTATTTCTGCCGTTCGTTGGGCTATTTTTCAGCAATATGCCAGTCAATTTGGTATTACGGCTACAATGGCACTTGTAACCTGTTTTGCTGCCGTTTGTGCTCGATGGAGTAATCAGCCCAATTTACTGATCAATTTGACACTGTTTGATCGGCAACCGCTTCATCCTGCTGTTGAATCTATGATTGCCGATTTTACGAATATTCTCTTACTCAATCTAAACGTTGATGAGTCAACATTTGCGCAACAGGCTCAACGTAACCAAATGCTATTTACAGACGCATTTGATCACCGAGGATTTTCTGGTGTAGAAATCCTGCGAGAGCTAAAAAAGCAGCATCAGCATCCTTATGGTGCTCCCTTGGTATTTACTAGCAACTTAGGTAGAAAACAGTATGGTAATAACAATATTTTAGGTGAACCCGGCTGGGGGATATCGCAAACACCGCAGGTTTGGATTGACTCAGTGGTTTTTGAGCAACAAGAGCAGGTTATTTTGCAGTGGGATTCTCATGATGCCCTATTTAATGAGGATGTTGTTGAAGAGATGTTTAGTGCATATTGCTCTTTGGTAGAAAACCTAATTGAAGAGGAAGTACAATGGCAAATATCGCCAGTTATCGAATTACCTGAATCACAACGGCATCATCGGGAGTTGGTTAACAACACTAGTGCCCCTGTCACTGCTAGCCTATTACATCATGGGATCTTCATACAAGCGGCAACGAACCCGGACGCTATTGCAGTAATTGCTGACGATCGAACAATAACCTATGCAGAATTATGTTCATCGGCCGATAGTTTGGCGGGTGTACTTAGTAAACATATTCGCGAACCGGGGCAACGGATCGCAATTTGTATGCGAAAAGGATTAGGACAAATTGTTGCCGTATTGGCCATTTTACGTCTCGGTGGTGTTTATGTACCAATAGCGCCCGAACAACCTACTGAACGTATTCAAACAATATTACGTAATGCCGAGGTTGCCGCAGTGATTATTAATCACAGAGAAGAACTGAATGATTACGATATTCTATCTGGTGAAATACCCTTTATTTCATGGTACACGGCAAAAGAAACATCACTACCAATAATCATTGATGTCCATCCTGACCAGCCGGCTTATATCATTTATACATCTGGTTCGACTGGGGTTCCTAAAGGTGTTGTTGTTAGCCATCGTTCGGCGTTGAATACATGTCTGGATATCAATCAGCGTTATCAAGTAAAGCCTGCGGACAGAGTACTTGCATTGGCTGCTCTTTATTTTGACTTATCGGTATATGATATTTTCGGCTTACTCAATGCGGGTGGTAGTTTGGTTCTTTTGACAGAAAAACAGGCGCGAGATCCTGAAGCTTGGTGTCAGGCAATTGAGCGATACAATGTGACCATTTGGAATAGTGTGCCAGCCCTGCTCGATATGCTATTAACTTATAGCGAAGGATTTGAACTGACCGCTCCAGCACAATTAAGACTAGTGTTGTTATCTGGCGACTGGATTGGTTTGGATCTACCCGAGCGTTATCACACCTGGCGCCAAGATGGGCGTTTTATTGCCATGGGGGGAGCTACGGAAGCGGCAATTTGGTCTAATGCTTATGAAGTTAGCAAAATAGAGCCTCACTGGCACTCAATTCCTTATGGTTATCCACTCACTAATCAATGTTATCGTGTTGTCGATTCGCGAGGACTGGATTGCCCCGATTGGGTGGCTGGTGAACTCTGGATTGGTGGTGTCGGTGTCGCACAAGGATATTTTGCTGATTCAGAAAGAACTGCTAAACAATTTATCACTGATAATTTGGGGCAACGTTGGTACCGCACCGGCGATATGGGACGTTATTGGCCTGACGGACGTTTAGAATTTCTAGGACGACAGGACCGACAGGTTAAAATTAATGGTTTTAGGATTGAATTAGGTGAAGTGGAATCGATTATTAATCATCTTCCTTTCGTTAATCAATCTATTGCGATGACAATTGGTGATAAAGAAAAAACATTGATAGCCTTCATCAAACTTGAAGTTGAGGATAAAGCTAACGCTAGTTTGCAGAGCAACGATAGTTCTGACTTTATGATTGATATACTGGGTAAAATAGAAACTGGGTTCGAGGATGATGCCCTCACCTTGGTGTCTCAGTTTTTGAGAAAACATTTTGCTGATAGTGGCATCGAATTCGTCACACCACTTAGTCTGGAACAAATAATTAGTCAATATGGTGCAAAAAATGATTATCAGCAATTATTACAACAATGGTTAGATGTTTTAGTTGATAGGCAAGTGCTGGATTATCAGTGTGGTCAATATGTTCAGGGGCCTTTATATTCTGTTTCTCATACTTTTTCACCTAAGCTGCGGCCTCTTTCAACGGCATTAGTTAATCACTCTAGTCGGTTAAAACAGATTATTTCTGGGCAAGATGATGCGATCACACTACTACTTGATCCCGAGTTAGCGCCGGAAGTGTTACTTGCATACTTACCTGAATTAGACGCAATGGTAGATCAAGTGGTTGAGATGGTGGAAAAGCTTGCGGCTAAATTTAATCGACCCGTTAATATGCTAGAGATCGGTGCTGGTATGGGGATTTTTGCCAATAAAATATTGGCAAAGCTAAGTAGCACAAAAGTTCACTATCTGGGGATTGATAATCTTAAAGATCGGGTTCTTCACACTCAGCAATATTTAAAAAATTATTCTCATGCTACAGTTGATTGGCAACGGCTGGAGCATTTATCACAACAAGATTTTAATGCTGATTTAGTTCTCATCAATAATCAATTGCATCAGCAAACATCTATTAATAATAGTTTGAGCGCAATTTGTCAGGGTATTTCTAAACAGTCAATTATCATTGTTTATGAGTTAGCGCAAGCACCTTGCCTATCTTTATTGTCTGCTGCGGTGCTAGAAAAAATACCGTTATCACATCGATTAGCATCGGAAGAGTTTTGGCTCTCTACATTTAAAAAACAGGGTTTACTTTGCCAAAGTCACGAACAATTTGGTGTAATGCAACGATTTATCCTCTCTCAATCTAATTATTTACAACAAAGCGTTGATACCAACCAGCTAAAAGAATTGCTTGGCAAGCAGTTACCATACTATATGGTGCCTTCCCGATTATTTTTGGTAAATTGCTTCCCGTTAAGTGCAAACGGAAAAATTGATCATAAAGCCTTGCTAGGCCTGATAGCAGAAGAAATAGTAAAACCCGAGTATACTCCATTATCGACGGATGCTGAGCGTCTTGTCGCTCAATGTTGGCAAGAGTTATTACCGGAAAGAAACTTTCATCGTCAGAGTGATTTTTTCCAGTTAGGGGGTGATAGCTTACTGGCCACTCGACTTATCAGTTTATTAGCAAATCATGGTTATACCGCGAGTCTCAGTAACTTATTTATTTCACCTAAACTATCTGAATTTGCCGCTACACTGAGCGTTATAAATTCTGATGATATCGCAAGCAATATTATATTTCCTTCCCAAGACGCTCAGGAAGGACAACCTTTTGCGCTCACTCCCGTCCAACGAGCTTACCTTTTGGGACGAGAAAAAGCTTTGATCCTTGGTGGCGTTGGTTCTCATTTTTTTGCAGAGTTTACTGTATATGATTTAGATGTTTCTCGGTTTGAAAATGCGGTTGATCAACTGGTAGAGCGTCATCCGATGCTCCGTACTATCATCGAAGAGGAACAACAAAGAACCTTATCCTCGGTACCTAACTTTACATTAGAAACGCATTTAGTAACGTCATATGACACAGAACAGGTGCAGGTATTACGTGATTTAATATCTAACCGTGTTCCAATACCAACTCAATACCCTGTTTTTTCTATCATTGCCATTCAAGATGGTAGTCATAAAACGTTACTTTGGTTCAGTTTAGATAACCTATTTTTGGATGGGATGAGTATGCAGACGTTCTTTGTTGATCTGGAAAAACTTTATAAATATCCCGATAAACCATTATCATCGCTTAATATAACATTTCAACGTTATCTTAGCCAAACTGCACAAAATAGTTGTTTACCTGAGTCTGTAGAATATTGGCGAAAATCTTTGCCGTCACTGCCTCTAGCTCCGCAGCTTGAACTTGTTCAATCGCCACAAACAATTACTGAACCTCGGTTTACCCGCCGTCATGCAATGCTGACGGCTGAACGTTGGCAAAATCTTAAAACTTATGCCATGAATAATAACCTTACGCCGTCCATTGTTTTACTTAATTCTTATGCCTTAGTTCTATCAATGTGGAGTCGACAAGCTGAACTTACGATTAATTTGACATTGTTTGATCGCTTACCTATTCATGATGATATTGATCGGGTTATTGGCGATTTTACTACCCTATTATTACTGGCTTGGTATCCAGATAAAACCTGGTTAGAGAGTGCTAAAACCTTACAATATCGTATGGCAAATGATTTAGATCATCGTGATGTCTCTGCAATAACGTTGTTGCATCAACTTTCTGAAATGAAAGGATATCCTGTATCCATGCCTATCGTATTTACCAGTGCAATAGGTTCAGGGAAAGGTAATTTTCTGGCAAGTGAGGGCTGGTTACATTATGAAAGAGGGATATCACAAACACCACAAATATGGCTTGATAATCAAGTCTATGAGTCTGAAAATTGTTTACGCATTCATTGGGATGCCGTCGAAGCACTCTTTCAGCCTCAACAATTACAACTGATGTTTGATCAATACGTTGGTATATTGGAAAAATTGAGCGACGACCCAAATGCTTGGTCATTACCTTTAGAATCTTTGCTTGTTAGGCAAATTCCTTTGGTTACATCTGTTCCTGAGCGATTGTTCTTACCCAACAAGACCACTAACGATGATGGGGCACTGATTGAATTAATTATCCAGACATTTAAGCAAGTTGTAGGATCTTCTATCACTGCTAAACAAAACTTTTTTGATGCCGGTGCTTCATCATTACAACTGGTTAAATTACATATTGAACTGACTTCTCATCATGATATGGATCTGGTTGTTACGGATCTGTTTGTGTATCCGTCACCGCAAAAATTAGCTGAGAAGTTAGTATTTTCGCCACAAACCCAGAGTAATCAACAACAATCCCGCTTAACACTATCTAAACGACGTCAACAACGTCGCTTACAAAAAACACATACCGAGAATGGCAACTAAGGAGAAAATAATGTTTAATATTGAAGATATTTTTGGCAATAGTGATCCAATAGCTGTCATTGGGCTTGCTTGCCGTTTCCCGAATGCAAAAAATGCACACGAATTTTGGCAGAACTTATTAGCTGGGCAAGAGGGTTGTTCTGGTCCTTTTTCTCGTGATGAATTAATTGCTGCTGGTATTCCTATTGAGACCCTTGATGCTCCTAATTATGTTAACCGTTCTGCGGTGATAGAAGGAGCGACACAGTTTGATGCTGCGCTATTTGGTTATTCGCGTCAAGAAGCCGAGTTAATTGATCCGCAACAACGTTTATTCTTACAAACAGTCTGGCACGCTTTAGAAGATGCGGGTTATCCCCCACTAAGTAGCGATAATAAAACAGCAGTATTTGGCGCAGCAAGAATTAGTAGCTATCCTGGTCAGGAAGCTATCAAGATAACTGAACTGGCACAAGTTAATAAGATTCAATCCCTTCTCGGTAATGATAAAGATTACATTGCGACACGAACAGCTTATAAAATGGGTTTGACTGGACCAGCAATCACAGTACAAACCGCTTGTTCAAGTTCACTTGTGGCAGTACATTTAGCGTGTGAAAGCCTGCGTGCTGGAGAGTGTAATATTGCTTTAGCAGGGGGCGCTGCGATCTCGTTTCCTCAATTGGCAGGGTATCTCTATCAGCCCGGCATGATTTTTTCTCCCGATGGCCATTGTCGCCCATTTGATGATGATGCTCAGGGTACTTTTCCTGGCAATGGGGTTGGTATTGTCGTGTTACGTCGTTTGCAAGATGCATTAGATGGTAATGACACTATTTTGGCAGTTATTCGAGGCAGTGCAATTAATAACGACGGTCGGCATAAAGTGGGCTATACGGCCCCATCGGTACAAGGACAGCGAAACGTTATTCAGGACGCATTAAATATGGCCGATATCACACCACAGGATATCGGTATGATTGAGGCCCATGGAACAGGAACCCCTCTTGGGGATCCGATTGAGTTTCAATCATTATGTGAAGCTTTTGGTCATAGTAGTAATAAACAATATTGCGCATTGGGCTCTGTCAAAGGGAATATAGGTCATACGGATACCGCAGCTGGAATTGCCAGTCTGATAAAAACAGTACTATCCGTTTATCATGGTTATATCCCTCCGAACCTGCATTTTAAAAAAGCCAATCAGGCGATTAAACTCGCTGATTCACCATTTTATATTCCGACTCAAATGACGATTTGGTCAGAGACAACGCGCAATGCCGGTATATCAGCCTTTGGTTTTGGTGGGACAAACTGCCATATGATTGTTTCATCAATGCCTGAATTGCCTCAACGTAGCTTGTCAGATACACCTTATGCTAACAATCGGGCGCTATTACTCAGTGCAAATTCGTTGTTTTCATTACGTCAACTTGCTAGAAATTATGCACAGGTTTGGACAAATAAAACTGCTTCTGATCTAGCTTATACAGCCTTACATGGTCGACAGGTGGACTTATCCCATCGTTTAGCAATTCCATTAGATCATCAAACAGTGACTTCCCTGACGGAATTTGCAGAAAATCAACCACTCCACAGTGGATATTATGGCAACAATACTGCTCGTCAAAAACAGGTCTGGTTATTTACGGGGCAAGGAAGTCAGTGGTCTGGGATGGGTAAATCTCTATTTGAACAGTCAACGGTCTTTGCTGATACCTTAAAACGTTGCCAGAAAATTTTATCCAAGCTACTGGAAGAACCGCTGTTAACGGTTATGTTTAGTGATGATCATCCGTTATTACAGCAAATGGAATATGTTCAGCCAGCTATTGTTAGTTATGAATTTGCCTTAGCCAGTCATTGGCTAGCTCAAGGATTACAACCCGAATGTGTGATTGGTCATTCCATCGGTGAATATACCGCGGCATTGGTTGCCGGATACTATACGCCAGAAGATTTATTACCCTTAATTTATTGGCGCGGAAAACTAATGCAGCAGCAAGCTTCTGGCGGAGCTATGCTTGCTGTGATGATTGATGCAGAACAAACTGAAATGTACGCTCATGAGTATCATTTAGATATTGCTGCCTATAACAATGAGCAACGTCATGTTCTTTCTGGTGCAGAAAGCAGTATTGCTCAGCTTATTACTTGTCTGGATGGCAAGAATATTCCTTATCGTCGATTAAATGTTCATGGTGCAGCTCACTCTGTTATGATGGAGCCAATTCTCGCGTCTTTTGCTGAAAAGATGGCAAACCTGCCTTGTCATACCGGTTATTTTAAATTTATTTCAACCCTAACGGCGCAAACCATTACTTTCACGCAAGAACAACAGAGTGACTATTGGTGTCGGCATTTACGGCAACCAGTTAAGTATTATCAAGCAATACTAGAAGCATTAAATCAAGGCGGTACTTTGTTTATTGAAATGGGGGCCGATGCTCAGTTAACTTCATTAGGTAAACCTATCGCTGATAATTCAGCTACATGGATTGCTTGTGTTACAAGGCCGGAGCTGGAACCCAATGCTTTGCTCACTACTACCCTACGGCTTTATACTGCAGGTATTGATTTACCTTACCTTAAACAGCTTAATCCACATGGTCGATGTATACCTGCTCCACTTTATCCTTTTGATGAGCAGCATTACTGGCGAGAACCGGTACAGGAAGTACCGCTTTTATCAACGATACCATTAAAATTGATCGAAGGTGATAAAGTTGCCAGAGAAGAGGCTCAGAGATTAGAACTTAAGCGATTAGAGTTATTCTATGATTGCACAAATCAACTACATACTATTGCAGTTAATCGATTACTTAATCAATGTGTTGGTTCTAAGATTGATAAGGGATTAACAATCGCGCAAATCCTTCGTCAAGGGAAAATTTTACCTCGTTACCGGCAGTTGCTACAACGTTTGTTAAATACTGGAGTGAAACAGGGGTATTTAGTTAAAAAAGATGATCTTTATCAGCGAATAGACGAAGTTTCTAGTGATCGGGAGGTTGTTTTACTTGAAGAGTTAACCGAGTATTGCGAAGGACATGATGCTATAGCAGAAACAATCGGCAGAGCAAGTCAACACCTTACTGAAATGTTACAAGGTAGTATTGACCCCGTGGAGGTAATTTTCCCACAAGGAAGCTCAAGTGGGGTTGAAGTATTATACCAGGAGTTTAGTTTTGGTCGTTATTTTAACCTGATTGCAGCGGGCATTTTAAGAGATCTAATTAGGGTTTATCAGCAGCAGGGACGAACATTAAGAATTCTGGAAGTTGGAGGAGGAACTGGCGGAACAACTGCTTGGTTATTGCCTGTTCTGGTACAAATGGGCACACCGGTTGAATATGTTTTTTCTGATATCACACCACTCTTCACGCGTCGAGCTATGCAAAAATTTGCCGCTTATCCGTTTGTGCGTTATCAGGAATTAGATTTACAACGCGATCTTCTATCCCAAAACATAGAGCCTGAAAGCTTTGATTTAGTGATTGCAGCGAATGTCATTCATGCAACTCAAAATATCGCGCAAACATTACAGAATATTCGTCGTGTACTGAAAGCAGATGGCCACTTATTACTACGAGAGATCACACAGCCTATGTCTTTGTTTGATTTTGTGTTTGGTCCACTGGTGCTACCATTTCATGATGAAGAACTGAGACAGGGGGAACTCTTTTTGACGGTCGAAGGCTGGGAAAGAGTCTGCCGAGATAATAATTTTAAACAGTTTCATTGGTTACCAGGACCAAATACTGAAACATCTACCATCAGCGAGCATATTCTTTTAGCCAGTTGCCATGATAAAGGCATTAGGCGAACAGTCTCTGTTGTTGAACCTAATCCAATTAGTCACCCAATTTTGGGCGTTTGTTTAGATACTCGAGGAGTATATCAGGCCAACTGGTCAATGTGTCAGAATGATAAAGCTCGGTTACAGGAATACATTAATCAGACTATTTCTAATCTTATTCAACGACATGGGCGTGAAGGAGCATCGCCATACCTACATACCTTTAACGGAGATATACCTGCTGATTTAAGTCATATCAGGATATATTGGTCTGCGTACCGGATTGCTGAAGCCAATGTTTTAATAGAAGTACAACAACAAGAGCAATGGTTAACACTTTTTCATGGCTCACCTTATTTCTCTTCCGATCGGATAAAACAGTTTATTGAGCCATTGAGTGCCATAGATAGCCAATATTATTGGCAATGGCAACCCTGTTCTGTGGTTGAACAAGATAGCTCATTTGGTAAATATATGGATACGGATGAACCCGGCGTTATGAGGTTATCGACCCGATTAAATGAAATGAGCACTTCCTCTCTATTAGTTTGTATACCTAATTTAAGCCCTGTACAACAAGCGATCTGGCTCAAAAAAATCCTGCACTCACATCCAAATGAAGACATATTGTTTGTCACTTTGAATGCTTGGTCCATTAGTGGAAATGAAATGGTCACCCCGGAACAACGTGCTATTTGGGGAATGATTAAAGTGATTGCTGTTGAGCAGTTTCAACAACATATAGCTGTAATTGACCTTGTTCATTTGGACGATCTTACACCAGATATGCTCTCTCAGGTAATTTCAGGCTGCCAAATGGGAGAACGGTGGTTTGCATGGCGAGAAAATAAATTGTTGACCCAGCGACTTATTTTGTCAAATGGCGAAGCCTCGCCGCTACCACTCTCAACTTTTAATCGGTCAGGCTGGCATATTATTACCGGAGCCTTTGGTGGATTAGGCTGGTTTAGTGTGCAATGGCTGTTATCACAAGGGGTTCGTTATATAGCATTACTTGCTCCAAGATTAAGTGAGGAAAAATTTAATGAGCTAAAACAACTGGAAGAAATTTATTCTGCTGATTTACGATGGGTAGAACTGGATTGTAGTGATAATGAATTATTAACTGACTGTTTAATTCAATTACAAAAAGAACGACCTATTAGTGGAGCAATTCATGCTGCTGGCGTTTTGAAAGATGAACTAATCACGCAACTTTCCGATAATACATTAATTGAAACATTCGCAGTAAAAGCAGAGGCTGCTGCGACATTACTCTCACAATTAAGAACATTTCATGCTGATTATCTGTTGTTATTTTCTTCTGCAGCTTCAGTGCTAGGTACATCAGGACAATCAGCCCACGCCTTTGCCTGTGGCTACATTGATGGGCTAGCGGCAAGCCAAAAACAATCATGTCCAGTTACTGTGTCTATCAATTGGGGAGCTTGGTCAGAGATTGGGCTTGCTGCATCAAAAACCGTACAACAACAACTTAAAGCAGGAGGCATGGCAACGATTAATCCTCGTGAAGGTCGTTGGCATTTAGAGCAAGCACTAATGCGGGGTAATACAAACTACGTGGCAATGAGAGTCGAGCCACAACTGTTAATTCAAAGACGATTACAAGAACAATTAATATCAACTAATCCTCTTTCTGTCACTGATAAAATTAGGCCATCGGAATTTATTCAAGCCCCTATATTAACTGGGGATATGCGACAAGATATAGAACATTTAATTCAATGGTTAAAAGCGCTAGTGATTACACAATTGCGTATAGAAAACCCTGAAATCGTTACATCAACGCAAGATTTATTACGTCTGGGTCTGGATTCACTTCTATTCCTTGAGTTAAGCAGCGAGATCAATAAACAATTTGCTATTCGCCTCGATGTACAAAAAGCTTATCAGGATTTAACTTTATCTGGATTGGCCTCGCAGATTTACGAACAGTACCAACAACAATCGGCCTTACCGTTTATAACACACGATGCTGTCCATCGTTATGATGCTTTTCCTTTAACCGCTATTCAACATGCTTATTGGCTTGGCCGTACTGATATGATTGATTATGGCGGGGTTGCCTGCCATGTACTATTTGAGTGGGATTTATTAACAGATAACTTTGATGTGCAGAAATTAGAACAAGCGTGGGATAAAGTAGTAAAAAATCATGATATGTTAAGAATGGTTGTTAATGATGAAGGGCTACAAATTGTATTACCCCAAACTCCTTTCTATCATTTTGTTGATCACGATTTACGTCATTATACAATGGATGAACAGGAGGTGGCATTAACTAAACTCCGAAAGGATTTATCTGAACGGGTGGCAAAAACGGATAAATGGCCATTATTTACCATAGAAGTTAGCCGACTTAGCGAACGGCAGTTCCGTTTACATATGGATCTTGATTTACTCATGTTTGATGTACAGAGTTTCAAGATCATGTTCGATGATTTTATGGCGGCCTATTATGGTAATAATATTATTAGTCCAAGCATTACATTTCGTGATTATGTAATAACTGAGCTAGGTGAAAGATCTGATAAAAATTGGCAAACAAGCTGGCTCTACTGGCAAAATATCTTACCAACACTTCCCCCAGCCCCCAATTTACCTTTAGCCACTGTACATGATAAATCGGCTCATCAAGTGGTGACTCGTCAAGGGCGATTAAATAAGGAGGAATGGCAAAATCTTAAAATCCAATGGCAATCATGGGGGGTGACTCCTTCCGCCGCATTATTAGCATTGTATGCAGTGAGTTTAGCGTCATTTTGTCGCCATCCAGCATTTACGTTAAATTTAACTTTTTTTGACCGCCGTTCTTACCATGATGACGTACAAAAAATTATTGGAGATTTTACCTCAGTACTTTTGATAGATGTTGATCTGAAAAAACCTGTTTTATTGCGTCAGTTTATTGAAAAAACACAAACGTTGCTTTGGCAACGGTTAGCACATAGTCAGGTTAATGGTGTCGAATTACTCCGTGATTGGGGACGATTATTGGGGCTCCCTCACACTCCATTAATGCCGGTTGTTTTTACCAGTATGTTAGGGATGTCACTGAATGGCTTAGAGATTGATCAAGCAATGTCACGCTTTTTTGGCGATCCCGCTTATGTTTTCACTCAAACGCCACAAGTTTGGTTGGATCATCAAGTCATGGAAATAGATGGTGAACTCATTTGGCACTGGTATTGTATGGATGATGTCTTAGGACCCAATATAGCTCAACGCTGTTTTGATGCTTATCAAACCCTATTACACACCGTGGCTAGTGAACCAGAAAAATTAGCAGTCTGGTCGACAAATAATATACCTATATTCAAAGATCTTAAGTTAACCGTCAATGATAATGATAGCCGTTTAATAGAAAGCGTTTTATATCAGCATCCAGCGGTACGTATGGTTGAAGCCAGTGACTCTATTGATGGTCGTTATGTTGTTCGTTGGGTTGCTGAAGATAACTTGCCCGTTGTACCCGATACACCGACATTAACTTATAAGATATTGGATAACGAAACGCAGTTGCTTGATGAAGTTGAACAGTGTTGGTCTTATTTAGATGATAAGGCGCTAATGGGGATTGTCAGTACATTATCACAGTATCAACTTTTTCAACACGTTGGTGACTGCCTATCATTAACTGCGATACAGCAACAATTACAAGTGGTAGACAGTGCTAAAATAGCGCTTAAACAGTGGTTGAATTTACTGTGTGAACGAGGTTGGTTAAAACTGCAAGATCACGTTTATACCGCGCTAAATGCGTTTGTTCACTGCAAAACCCAATTAATCAAACCTCATTTTGAATGGTGTCACATTCTTGACTACTATTTAGATACCAGTGTTCAGCATCACACCGAGCTATTAACCGGCAGATGTAATGCGCTTTCGCTGCTCTTTACTGAAGATGAACGCATCACTCAGGCTCTTTATCGTGATAATCCAATGATGTTCAGCCTGCATCAACAAGCGCTACATCTGGCAAAACAGTTATCTCAAGGGCGTTCTGACTTTAGAATACTTGAAGTCGGTGCTGGTACTGGATCAACGACTGAATATTTATTACCAGAGTTATCTGACTCCCTAGCCGAATATCGTTTTACAGATGTATCGCCTCTATTTTTATCGCGGGCAAAAGAACAATTTTCCCATTACGCTTGTTTCAATACTGGGTTATTAGATATTAATTTACCGGTTGATTTTCAGCAACATCATGCATCAGGTTATGATCTTATTGTCGCAACTAATGTATTACATGATGCCAATCATATTGTTCAGTCACTTATTCGTTTGCGCAGGCTTCTTTCACCTACGGGGAAATTGCTTTTGATCGAAGCCACTGAACGTCATAGCGCATTACAAGCTGCAACGATCAGTTTTATCGAGAGTCTGAATGGCTACCGCGATTTTCGTCTATTTGATGATAAACCGATGTTAGATACGAATAGATGGCATGAAGTGCTGAGTGAAGCCGGGTTTACCACCTTAATACAATGGCCTAATGATCAAACAACTTTACGGCAACATCTATTTATTGCAACACCAACATTAATGGCAAGAACCGATCCACAACTGTTGGCTAACCATCTTTTACAGATATCTCCTGAGTTGGCTCAAATATCTATAGATTGGCAACAAACCGAGCATTTACTGGAAAAACCAAAATTACAAACATCTTTATTGAACCAAAGCCTACCTACTACTGAAATATTAGCGGATCAATTAGTTATTGATGCTGTTTGGCAATGTTGGAAAACATTTTTAGGTGATGGCATTACTCTTAATAGTCACTTTTTCCAGTCGGGAGGAGATAGTTTAATTGCAACACGAATGGTCTCTCGTCTACATAAAATGGGTTATCGAGGTGTTAGCCTACAAAAGCTTTTTGAAAACCCTGTATTACAAAATTTTTGCAAGGGAATAACCTCGCCAAAAGCTGAATTATCGCATTTAGTTCCATTGACAATAACTTCATCACAGCATACTCCTTTGTTTGTCTTTCCCGTATCTGATGGTGATTGCAGTGTTTATCTACCGCTATTGAAAATGCTAAATAATGTTCCTGCTTATGGACTCAATTATGATTTCATGGAAGAAGGCATCTGTTCTTTACCAGATTTAGTTGGGCATTATGTGAGGGTAATCAGGCAGTTTAGACCAGCAGGTCCTTATCATCTTATTGGCTGGTCTTATGGGACATTCTTAGCTGCACATGCCGCGACACTGTTAAGTCAGTCTGGAGAGGATGTTACGTTAATATTGATTGATCCAGTTTGTCGTATTGATTTCGCCGATCGTCCTATGGATGACTTGCTGGTCGAGCTTGCTGATAATATCGCTGAGACTAATCACACTCAAAAACTTAAAGCCGAACGACTACTTTCATTTTTATCTGATTACTCACTTATTCAACCGATAACAGAGATTAACTGTTTATTGTTCGAAGCAAAATATCGACCTGTACAATGGCACTCTCTCGATGAAGAGTGGCAAGGCTGGCTGAAAGAAGCTGATTGTTGTCAGTTTGATTCTGATCACTGGGAATGGATTAATGATGCTCCTGTTTGTTCACTGATCGCCAATAAAATAAACCAATATTTAACGAATAAGGAAAATATATGAAAGTTTTGATTGTAGGGAGTCGATTCGGTGAAGTCTATTTAAATGCTTTTTTTGAACATCAGGAAGGTTTGACTCTGGCCGGTATTCTATCAACCGGAAGTGTAAGTTCACAGCATTTAGCACATGATTTTGCTGTACCTTTGTATACCGATATTAAGCAAGTACCAGCGGATATTGATATTGTCTGTATTATTGTTCGTTCTACTGTGGTTGGCGGTGCAGGGACTCACTTAGCTAAACACTTTTTGCAGCGAGGATGTCATGTTATACAAGAGCATCCCGTTCATCCCGATGATATTTCTGCTCTACAGCATTTAGCATTACAACAAGGTGTTCATTATTGGGTTAATAGCTTTTATCCCTATACGGCTGCTGGGCAGTGTTGGATACAGAATGTGCGCCTCCTTCGTGAACAGTTATTGCAACGCTCCCCTGTTCTCTATCATATGTATACTAGTCGTCAATTACTTTACTCTTCTTTAGCGCTTTTTTTATTATCTAGTCGAGCAATAGATATTCATGTCAGCGTTTTACCCTCTGCTGATCAAAACTTCAATATGGTATTACTCAAGTGGCAAAGTGAGACCGCCATTATTTTTCTGCAAAGTACTCTGGATCAACTGCAACCGGATCTCCATAGTTTTATCATGCATAAACAAATTATTGTTTGGCCGGACGGAACATTGTGTTTGGAATCCAGTTATGGAGCAATAACTTGGCAACCGACATTTTATTTTGAACACAATAATGAGAAAAGCCTATCACAGCGTCGTGACGAAATTGATATTAACGAACCCATTTCTCAGGTATTGATTACTGCACCGCAAAATTGGCGTGATACTTTTGAGCAAGAGGGAGTGCAAGGAATTATTTATGTGTTGCAATCACTACGCTCTGTTATCACCGGAGAAAAAATACCTGTTGATTTACAACCAGAACATCAATTGAAAGTGGCTGAACTATGGCAACGAATATTACAGGCAGTGGGACGAGAAAAAAGTATCACTGGCGTTGCACCAAAACGAGTCAGTAACCAGCTTCTACAACAGGAGGGCTTATGAAAAAGAATAATCTATATCCTCTACAGCCTATTTTTGAACACAATGATTATATCTTTATTTTTTGCCCTTTTGCTGGTGCTGTCAGCCATGTATTTCACTCATGGAACAACATCGAAAATAGATGGATGAATATGTATTGTTATCTTTATCCTGGTCATGATTTGCGAATGAAAGAGGCGTATAAAACGGATATCGCATCATTAGCTAATGAATTAGCTGAGACGATTCAATCTACCGAATGGTCACAAAAAAAGATAATACTTGGTGGGCATAGTATGGGCTCTCAGGTCGCATTTGAAACATGCCGAGTACTGGAACAACAAGGTGTAACAGTTTCAGCACTCATTTTGTCGGGATGTCATGCCCCTCACTTAACTGGATTACGTCATTTAACCCATCTTAATGATGAGCAATTTGTTCAGCAATTAATGGAAATTGGTGGGGGGAGCCCAGAAGTTTTACAAGATAAAGACTTACTTGCTCTGTTTATGCCAATGTTAAGAGCGGATTTTATGGCCACGGAACTGTACCAACGACAGCAGGCAAATGCGTTTAAAATCATGACTCCTACATTACTTATTCATGCAGATCAAGATAAAGAAGTGTCCCTTGACGATATTCTGGCTTGGAAATCATGGTTAGGTGGTGTCAAAGAACATATTGTGGTCTCTGGAGATCATTTCCACGTCACTCTGAGACCACAGCAATTTTTAGCCGTTATACAAAATTTTCTGTTTGCACAATTAACAATAAATTAATCAGTAATCTGATAAATCAAAATATTGCAACCTTTGGCAACAGGAGGAAATAGACGAAATACAGAGCGAAATCCCCATCTTTTGGGATGCTGTTTTAATAATGAGATTGTTTTAATGTGCTTTAAGCGAGGACTCCAACTCTCCAATAGTTTGGGATTATCGATGCCCCATTTAAAGTTAGCTCTCATCATGCGAACAGTGTCGTGTTGGTCACAATGTTTAACAATCCAGTTAGTACAACTGTCAAAATAGACCAACACATTGCTAAAGTGAGACATTAGATTATTAAAAAACTGTTTAACTTGTGTTTCTGGAAAATAGATAAGGACACCTTCAATAAAAAATGAAAATGCGTGATCGGGGTATTGTTCAAGGAGTTTATATATCCAATCTGTCTCTAGTATTGAGCCAGAAAATGAAATATTACGCTCATTTTGTGAAGAATATAGTTGATTCCGCCATTCGATAACTTCTGGCAAATCAATTTTAATGTGTATTCCATTACCTGTATCGGTTCTGTTAAATCGATTATCTAGGCCGCAACCAAGATGAACTAAGACCGGGTTTTCTGCCTGATTGAGACATTGACGGGCAATGTTGTCAAATAAACTGACCCGAATAGCCGTACCCGTTTGGCTCATTCTTTTATTTTTGAAAGGAGAAAAATCAAAAGGAAGCTGCTTAATAACATTTTTAGCATCTTTGTCTTCGAATAAACGGTCTGATCTTTGGCTTTCTTCAGCCTTCATAAACAATGGTATTAGTAATGTGTCGGCAATAGGATCGTTAAAAATGAGTTTTTTTTGTTTCATGAGGCCCCTCCTTATAGGGTAGATCGTTGCCATTGGTAATACTCGGAAGTCAAAACTGAATGAAATTATTAGAACAATTCTGATAAAACACTGACAGATAGTGATTATCATTTTTACTTAAATGTTATTTAAAACATGAAAAGAGGAGCATTTATGAACAATCAAGAGGCAAGAGAACAAAAATATGAAGAATTGGGATATTGGCAACCCTATAATTTTGGAGACCGGTTAAGACAATGGGCCACTCGGTTTAGTCACAATAAAGCTTTAATCGATAAACAAGGAGTGTTAACTTATCATGAGTTTAATCAGAATGTAGATAACTATGTAAGTCATTTATATCACTTAGGTCTTCGCAAAGGAGATCGTGTTTTAGTTCAACTACCTAATAACAGAACCTTTATTGTAATTTGCTTCGCCTTATTTCGCCTTGGCGTGATCCCTATTTTAACAACTATGGCACATCGACAACATGATTTAGAGTCAATATGTCAACAGGGACAACCTCAAGGGATTATTACAACCAAAACATTTATGGGATTTAATCATGCCAAAATGGCGCAGGATTTAGCGGAGAAACATCAATCTATTCAATTTCTCATTATTGATAGAGTATTGCCTTCTGGGAACAGTTTAGATTCGATCGCAGAGCCCATATCCGCTACGGCTTATTCAGCCCCTAACTATCGCGATATCGCGTTTTTATTATTATCAGGTGGTACGACGGGAGCGCCAAAATTAATTCCCCGAACACATACTGATTATGCTTATTTTTCGATGACCGCTGCAACAGTATGCCGGTTAAATGAAGACAGTGTGTATCTTGCCGTATTACCGGCTTCACATAATTTTACATTAGGTTGTCCGGGGATATTAGGGACGCTTTCTGTTGGTGGTTGTGTCGTATTGGCAGAAACGCCGGATAGCGTGCTCTGTTTTGATCTGATTGAAAAACATCGAGTAACTATCACATCCTTAGTTCCTGCCATTGTTAGTTTTTGGTTAACTGAGCTTAATTACCACCCCCATCATTTTACTTCTCTTTCAGTCCTTCAAATTGGCGGAGCAAGGCTAAATCCCTTAGTTGCAGAGCAAATTCCACGAGCATTTAATTGTAAATTACAGCAGGTGTTTGGTATGGCGGAAGGCTTAGTTTGCCTCACATCGCTTGATGATACTGATGAGGTGATTTATCAATCACAAGGTTATCCCTTATCTATACATGATGAAATTAAGATCGTTGATCCTCAAGGGCAAAATGTAGCAATGGGAGAAATTGGAGAATTGTTAGTCAGAGGTCCTTATACCATTAGACAGTATTATCAGGCGCCAGAGCATACACTGCATAGTTTTACCGATGATGGTTATTACTGTTCCGGTGATTTAGTCCGATTAACACCACAGGGCTATCTGGTGGTAGAGGGACGAATAAAAGAGCAAATCAATCGTGCTGGTGAAAAAATTGCTACAGCGGAAATTGAAGATATCTTATGCAAGGTTCCTCATGTTCATGATGCCGCATTACTTGCTCTCCCTGATGACATATTGGGAGAGCAAAGCTGCGCGATGTTAATCGCTGATCAAAGATTAACTTTAGCAGAACTGCACCAACATTTTAAATTGCAAGGTATTGCACGATACAAATGGCCAGACCGAGTTGAATATATTGCACAATTTCCACTTACGAAAATTGGTAAAGTGGATAAGCAACAACTAGTTCGTATGGTTCTGTGTAATAGAGACACTAATGATAAAGTGTGATTTTAACTTAAATGGTATAACTGTATATTCAACTTATGTTATGAAGGCTGAAAAGCATGGCTATTACTATGCTTTTTTTATTCTAGGTGAGATATTTGTAAAAGTAAAACGTATTCTGAGTTTTTGGCCGAACGATATTGTGCTCAAATAGCCCTAAATATGGCAGGGTATTCTCACCCTCTCAAAATGCAGATAATAAAAAAGCCTACTAATTGAGTAGGCTATTTTATTTAAAATTGGTCGGCGAGAGAGGATTCGAACCTCCGACCCACTGGTCCCAAACCAGTTGCGCTACCAAGCTGCGCTACTCGCCGTTAGATTTCTGCTCTATAAAATGGGGTGGCTAATGGGATTCGAACCCACGACAACTGGAATCACAATCCAGGGCTCTACCAACTGAGCTATAGCCACCATAGAAGTAGGACGAAATATTACGCATAAAAAATAACATTGTCCAGTATATTTTTTCAAAAATGTGCTGATTGCTTATATTAAAAGCGTTAAAAGCTCAATATTTTACCATTAGATGATATTTTTAAGCTTTATGTGACATAATATCAATAATTTGCGTGTCAGTTGCTTTCATACTATTGCTAACAATGGCTCCAAGATTATTAATTGAAATTTCAACGCTATCACCAACTATACCTTCTTTACCAGTCACTCGAATACGATTTAATGCCATTAAAACAGCTTTAAAACTCGAAGAGACCGAAGTTGATACTTTCATAGCGCAGCTGTTTGAAGCCCCATCACAAATAATGCCCGATAAATCACCAATCATACTACAAATAGCCATATCAACAGGTTCATATTGGCCTTCACCAAGTAACCATGCCATACCCGCCGCAGATCCCATTGCGGCTGTGGATGCAGCACAAAGTGCTGATAATGGCGGAAATTTACTATGTATATAAATTGCAATAGTATGAGATAAAATGAGTGCTCTAGCTAGTTGCTCTGTTGTTGATTTTAAGTGATCGGCAACTACGACCACAGGCATCGTTGCGGTAATACCTTGATTGCCCGAACCTGAATTACTCATCGCAGGTAAAGTTGCACCACCCATTCTGGCATCTGATGCTGCTGTTGTGCGAATAATCACTTTAGATAATAGGTCATCAGCCAATAAACCAGTTTTTGTTTGTTCATGTAGGGTAGCCGCAATACTTAAGCCATATTCTCGCCTTAATCCTTCTTGAGATAATGCATCGTTTAATTCAGCAGAATGTAAAATAAATTTGATATCATCAAAATTAGATTGTGTTGCAAACTCATATATCTGTTTAACTGACATACGAGTTATGACTGATTCTTTTTTAGACTCCTTTTGTGTTTTATTATCTGCTTTGAAAATTACTTCACCATTTTTTTCTATTAATATTATGTTGGTGTGTGAGCTTTCAATACATACTCTAACATGATCGTCTTTAGCATAAATATTGGCTTCAGAATAAATTGCCGTATTATTATTAGCAATTTGTACATTCACTTTTTGTTCTTTAAGTAGAGCTTTAGCTTGGTTAATTTGTTTCGGTGTAATTTTTTTTAGTACTTCAAGACCTGCTTCGGCATCACCGCCTATTGCGCCAATCGCTGCTGCAATTGGTAAACCCACCATCCCGGTCCCTGGAACAGTAACTGCCATACCATTTTTCATTAAGTTTGGTGAGACATAAGCATCAATGTGGCTGATACTATTTTTATCAATATATTTAGTCGCAACAGCTGACGCTAAAGCAAGAGATATAGGCTCTGTACAGCCTAATGCAGGTAAAACTTCATGTTTCACCAATTGAATTAACTCTTGCCACACTACTTGTTGTTCCATTTTTTATCTCCATATTAGTGCCTATAATAAATAGTGCTAGATGGTGAAACATTTAATAAAAGATAACCATAATATTTAGTTTAAATTTTAATGTTAAGATTGCAAAGTAAATAATTAAATATGTTGCAATTTAATGTTAATCTAAACTTTTTATTTGGTTAAACCGTGAATTAAATAATCAGGAATTGTTCAAAATATGTAATATTTTAGTAAAATTACCTGACTTTTTTTTATTATTGTAATAATGTAATTACTATAAAATTAAATAATAATGGCTATGTATGATAAATATTTTGTTAATTGATGATGATGTCGAATTATCACAAATGCTTAGTGAATATCTAACCAATGAAGGTTTTAATATTAAAAGTGTTTATTTGGGTAAAGATGCTATTGATGAAGCATTATCGGGAAAATATCGTGCTGCAATTCTAGATGTAATGTTACCAGATATTAATGGTATTGACGTTCTTAAAAGTATACGTCAACACTGTAATATGCCCGTTATTATGTTAACCGCTAAAGGTGACAATATCGATCGTGTGTTAGGTTTAGAATTAGGTGCTGATGATTACATCCCTAAACCATGTTATCCTCGTGAATTATTAGCCCGATTACGTGCAGTTCTACGCCGTTTTGATGAACGACCAGTTGAATTGGTGGATGATAAAAAATACCATTTTAATGGTTTAACATTAGATTTACCACAACGGTTATGTACATGGAATGGGCAGGTTATTGACTTAACATCGACCGAATTCAATTTATTAGTCTTATTGGTAAAAAATAGCGAACGTGTTGTGACTAAAGAAGAATTATCTGAAGTTGGACTTGGCCGCGCTCGAGAACTTTATGATCGTAGTGTTGATGTACATATTAGTAATATTCGTCAGAAATTATTTCAAGTTGCCCAAAATGACGTGACAATTGAAACCATTAGAGCTGTAGGTTACCGCATTCGTTAATAACAATAGGTTTGCTATGAATCGTCGATTATTTTGGAAAATACTTGTTGTATTTTGTGTGATGTTTTTTCTTACCTTTCAATTGACATGGATTGCATTTTCTGTCTATGTAGAAGGAAAAAATAAAAAAATTCTCAATCATATGCCGACTAAAGTCGATATGATTGCGCAATTATTGCATGTCGCAGGTGAAGAAGATACGCTTAATTTTATTGCACATTTACCTGAACGTGAGCGTATATTGTTGTCAATAAAATTGGTCTCTCCTCAAAATGATCAAGTTAATATTCTAAACGATGAATTAGAATCTCCGAATTATATGTACCAACGTTCAGCCGTTGCCCCTGATGGAACACTGTATTCTGTTTCGTTTAAAAAAGAAGAAATAAATACTCAGTTCCAAAATATACTGTTTAATATGCCGATGCCTATTACACTAGCGGGAATTTTTGTTGGGCTTACGTTAAGTCTTACTTTAGCTTGGAATTTAACTAAACCAATGCGATTATTAAGGCAGGCCTTTTTTCAAGTATCACAAGGTAATCTTTCGGTTCGATTATTTGATAAGCTAGAATATCGGCGTGATGAAATAAGTGAAGTGGGTAAAGATTTTGATATGATGGTTGAACAACTCAATATCTTGATCTCAGATCGTCAATCATTGTTGCATGACGTATCACACGAACTTAGAACACCATTGGCACGTTTACAGTTAGCTATTGGGCTTGCCCAGCAAAATAAACAAAATATCGATACTTGTTTAGCAAGAATTGAACTGGAATCTGAACGATTAGATCAGCTAATTGGCGAAATATTAAAATATTCTCGTTCTGAAATGAACAATCGTAATGATGAAGAATATTTTGACTTGAAAGATTTATTAAGTGTGGTGATCAGTGATGCTAATTATGAAGCAAATCACCAACAGATTGATGTACATTTTATCCCTTCAACAATAAATCATTCGATTGTTAAAGGCAATTCGGAACAGATACGTCGTGCAATTGAAAACATTATTCGCAATGCGATTCGTTTTTCTGAAGCAGGCCAGGCTATTGAGGTCTCATTAAAAGAAACGAACAAATACTTACAAATAGAAGTTAAAGATCGCGGACCGGGTGTTGAATGGAATAAATTATCCAGCATTTTTGAACCATTTGTCCGTATTCAGTCACCACAACTTGGCAAAGGTTATGGACTGGGATTAGCGATTGCTCGAAAGACCGTTGTTATGCACAACGGTACTATTAAGGCAGCAAATCGAGAAGGTGGTGGACTTGTTGTTACTATATATTTACCTTATTGGCGTAAATATCAAACACTTGCACCTAGTAACAATCACTATTAACAGATAATACATACTCTTTAACCAATTCTGTTAATTTAATTTTATCATGCCCTGTAAAGTTCAGGGTTTGTATAACTTTATTAGGATCACTGTCTAATATCGCTTTATACTTCGCAATATATTGACTGGCAATAGGTTTGTATGACCAATGCCACTCTTCAGGAAGATATCCACCTTTACGGCCTTCGTTAAAAGCCTGACAAAAACCATACTTAGGCATATTTTCTTGTAACCATTTATAAAGAATAATGCCTTTTTTATCTTGCTTAAAAAATTCAGATGACAAGCTAGTAATATCAATGTCTGTTCCCCAATGATGCCTTGACGTGCCAGGCATGGATGAAAATTTTAAAATTTCCGCAGCAATGTTTTGTGGATCATCCATTTTTTGCAACAATGCATCCCATTTGCGTTGCCAAATGCCATTTTGATAAGTGTAATTACGAGTTGCACTGACTACAATAAAAGGAATATCTGGATGTATCTTTTTAAAATCATTATAAGCTTTGATCAGTTGTTCTGCTGGCTCTTTTTGTAGATACATTCCTTTTTTATTAACAGGTAACACTGTCGAATCTAATGCTATAAAATCGCTGTCTTTTTTTTCGTCAAATTGACCGGTAAGTTTACTTAATGGAATTGAATGTGCCATAGTAATTGTCGAGTATAAAAATAGAGTTGATATCAATGCAAAATTGAGAATTACTTTTAATTTTACTGTTTTTATTATCATTTTGAGTTTCTATAATATTCTATTAGCCAGATAATGTGAAAACCAGTATAATCCTTTCCCTAAAAATTGAAATAGCCATAATGTGTAAAAACGAGGCCTTATGTTAAAACCAGCTACATCCAGCACGTCTGTAACTAATTCAGATGCTGCAAATACAATCAATGTTAATTCAACACAAGAAAAAATAAATCTACTTAATTTTACGCGTCAGCAATTGCGTGATTTTTTTATATCGCTTGGGGAAAAACCCTTTAGAGCCGATCAAGTTATGAAATGGATCTACCATTTTGGTATCGATGACTTCGATCAAATGACTGATATTAATAAAAAACTACGTGAACAGTTAAAAACCTTGGCTGAAATTAAAGCGCCTAAAATTGCTATTGAACAGCGTTCATCTGATGGTACCATTAAATGGGCGTTAGATGTGGGAAATAATCAGATGATTGAATCTGTGTATATTCCTGAGCGAGACCGTGCTACATTATGTGTTTCATCACAGGTGGGCTGTGCGCTGGAATGTAAATTCTGTTCAACCGCTCAACAAGGTTTTAATCGCAATTTAACCGTTTCTGAAATTATTGGCCAAGTTTGGCGAGCATCCAATGCTATTGGTGTCACAGGTAAATTAGCTGACAGACCTATCACTAATGTTGTTATGATGGGGATGGGCGAACCTTTATTAAATTTATCTAACGTAGCGCCTGCAATGGAAATTATGTTAGATGATTTTGGCTATGGTTTATCAAAAAGACGAGTAACACTTTCAACCTCTGGTGTAGTACCCGCTTTAGATAAATTGGCAGGAATGATTGATGTTGCATTAGCGATTTCACTTCATGCTCCCAATGATGAGATCCGTAGTGAAATTATGCCAATCAACCAAAAATATAATATGGCAATGCTACGTGATTCAATTTTACGTTATCTTTCAACATCAAATGCCAATCACGGTAAAGTAACTATTGAATATGTTTTACTGAATCAAATTAATGATAGTGTTGAGCATGCTCATGAACTGGCGAAGTTCTTGAAAAATGTGCCAAGTAAAATCAATTTAATTCCATGGAATCCATTCCCTGGAGCACCTTATTCTCGTTGTTCAAATACAAGAATTGATAGATTTATGAAAACGTTAATGGGTTATGGTTTCACAGTAATTGTTCGTAAAACACGCGGAGATGATATTGACGCAGCTTGCGGGCAACTTGCTGGTGAAGTAGTTGATCGCACGAAACGAACCCTTTATAAAAAGCAAAATCTTGTTCAGAAAACAGCATAATCTTCTAATATAAAAAGGAAGGATAAATGAAAAAATCGCTAATAGTATTAAGCTGTTTTGCCATGCTAATGCTAGCAGGTTGTCAAACCAATAACAGAGAAGAGTTTGACCCAGAGACCGCGGCATTAGCAAGAATGCGATTAGGACTAGGCTATTTAGCTAAAGCAAACGAATCGGAAGAAAATGTTAAGGCTGCACATTATAATCTAAAATTAGCGTCTCAATATTCGCCCAACAATCCACAAGTGATGCTAGCAATGGCAATGTTTGATCAACATGTTGGCGAATATGATGAAGCTGAAATGATTTATAAACGTATCACATTAATGCAACCAGGTAACGGTTTATATCGTGTTCATTACGGCTCTTTTCTGTGTGGTAGAGATCGTTATCAAGAAGCTCAAAAACAATTTGAACAAAGCTTAGAGCTAGACAAACATCGTTGGAAAGCCGATGCCTATGAGCAATATGGTTATTGCGCTATCCAAAATGGAGATAAAAAAATAGCAGATCTTATGTTCAAACAACTTTTTGAATATGATTCTAGTCGTCGAAGTAGTGTGATAAAAACAGCTGAAATTTATGAAAATAAAGGCGATCAAAATATTGCAAACTATCTATTTTTAGTATCAAAAAAATAAATCATAAAAATTAAAATAAATATTCTAGAAGCAAGAGTAAGTGTCATGAGTTTATTGACTATTATGTTATTGGCGCTGGCAATGTCGAGCGATGCCTTTGCTGTCGCTTTGTGTCGTGGTATATCATTAAAATCCACACCTTTTTTAGGTGCGTTAAAAATTGGTGTCTTATTTGGCATTATTGAGGCGATGACCCCACTACTTGGTTGGTTAATTGGTTATATTGCCTTGCAATATATCGAAAAATGGGGTCATTGGGTCGTGTTTGCTATCATGTTGTTTTTAGGTATTAACATGATTTATAGCAGCCTAAAATCATCAGATGAAGATGACCAACAAGAACCGATATCATCAAATAAAAAATCCTTTTTCATGTTAATCTTTACCGCTATATCAACGAGCATTGATGCATTTGCCGTTGGGGTAGGTTTAGCGATGGCGAATGTTAATATCTATTTTACTGCGTCAATGATTGGGCTGGCAACTTGTGTGATGGTGACAACAGGTCTGCTATTAGGTAAGAAAATAGGGTGTGTTGTAGGCAAAAAAGCTGAGCTATTTGGAGGATTAGTGCTGATCGCAATCGGTGTAATCACACTTTATCAGCATTTAACAACCTAATTTCAATATTTTATAAAACTGCTTTAGATATAAAAAAAACCACTCACATATTGGAGTGGTTTTTTATTGGATGAATAATAGGGGAAATTACATCATTCCGCCCATTCCTCCCATGCCGCCCATACCACCAGCAGCACCTAAATCAGCTTTATCATCTTTAGGTAAATCAGTAACCATACATTCAGTTGTGATCATAAGACCTGCTACTGATGCAGCATATTGTAATGCGCTACGAGTTACTTTAGTTGGATCTAAAATACCCATGGCAATCATATCACCATACTCTTCAGTTGATGCATTGTAGCCATAGTTACCTTTACCACCTTTAACCGCATTAACAACAACAGAAGCTTCTTCACCACAGTTAGTAACGATTTGACGTAATGGTGCTTCCATCGCGCGAAGAGCTACTTTAATACCAACGTTTTGATCTTCGTTTGCACCTTTAAGATCTAAAATCGCAGAAGCAGCTCTAACTAATGCAACACCACCACCAGCAACAACACCTTCTTCAACGGCTGCGCGAGTCGCATGTAATGCATCTTCTACACGTGCTTTTTTCTCTTTCATTTCAACTTCAGTTGCTGCACCAACTTTAATTACTGCAACACCGCCAGCTAATTTAGCAACACGTTCTTGAAGTTTTTCTTTATCGTAGTCAGAAGTTGATTCTTCAATTTGTTTACGAATTTGTTCAACACGTGCATTAATTAACGATTCTTCACCAACGCCATCGATAATAGTTGTATTATCTTTGTTGATTACAACGCGTTTTGCTTGACCTAAATCTTCAAGCGTTGCTTTTTCAAGTTCTAAACCGATTTCTTCTGAAATAACTGTACCTGAAGTTAAGATAGCAATATCTTGTAACATTGCTTTACGACGATCACCAAAACCAGGCGCTTTAACCGCGGCAACTTTAACAATACCACGCATAGTATTCACAACTAAAGTCGCTAATGCTTCGCCTTCAACATCTTCAGCGATAATTAATAGTGATTTACCTGCTTTAGCAACCGCTTCTAATACTGGTAATAATTCACGGATGTTAGAGATTTTTTTATCAGCTAATAAAATATATGGGCTGTCTAATTCAACAGTAGCTGTTTCTGGTTTATTGATGAAATATGGTGATAAATAACCACGATCAAACTGCATACCTTCAACAACATCAAGCTCGTCTTGTAAACCAGTACCATCTTCAACAGTGATAACACCTTCTTTACCTACTCTTTCCATTGCTTGAGCAATTAAAGTACCAACCGTTTCATCAGAGTTTGCTGAAATAGTTCCAACTTGCGCAATCGCTTTAGAATCAGCACATGGTGAAGATAATTTTTTAAGCTCTTCAACTGCAGCAACCACAGCTTTATCAATACCACGTTTTAAATCCATTGGATTCATGCCCGCAGCAACAGCTTTCAAACCTTCATTAACGATAGCTTGAGCAAGTACTGTTGCTGTTGTTGTACCGTCACCCGCTGCATCATTTGCTTTTGAAGCAACTTCTTTAACCATTTGTGCACCCATGTTTTCGAATTTATCTTCTAATTCGATTTCACGAGCAACTGACACACCATCTTTAGTAATAGTTGGGGCACCAAATGATTTATCTAATACAACATTACGTCCTTTTGGACCTAAAGTTACTTTAACTGCATCAGCTAATACATTCACACCTTTGAGCATTTTAGCACGAGCGTCATTTCCAAATTTTACATCTTTAGCTGCCATCTTCGTATTTCTCCTAAATTCTGTATATAAGTTAAATTATTTGCCAGTTATGCTTCAACAATGGCTAAAATATCGGTTTCTGATAGGATAAGCACTTCTTCGTTATCGATTTTTTCTGTTTTAACGCCATATCCTTCATTGAAAATTACGATATCACCAACTTTAACATCTAATGGCTGAACTTGACCATTTTCCAAAATGCGACCATTACCAACAGCTAAAACTTCACCACGTGTTGATTTACCAGCAGCTGAACCAGTTAAAACAATACCGCCAGCTGATTTTGATTCTACTTCTTTGCGTTTAATGATCACACGATCATGCAATGGACGAATTTTCATTAGTTATCTCCTAGCACTAATTTTTACTTAAATAATTATTAACAATAAATCATAAAAATATGATATGTATTATATAGTGCACAATACATGGGGATTATTTTAAATTCTTCAAGAGAATAAAATAAAAAAAAAATCCAATTGATTATTTATTCATCACTCTTTCGTTCGAATTCCCCTTCAATAACATCATTCATTTGTGTATTGCTGTTAGAATAAAATGAATAAAATTTAGAAGGTAATTTCCCAATAATAAAGCGAACAATATATTCTTGAACCCGCGGAATTAACATAATGGCACCAAGAATGTCAGTTAAAAAACCTGGAATAAGTAATAAAAAGCCAGCAAATAATAAAGATACGCTCTTAATAATTTCATCTTTAGGACTTTGTTGATGAGCAATTTTTTGTTGCATAATACTTAGATTTCTTAAACCTTGTTTTTTAATTAATGAAAGCCCAATAATTGAAGTGGCAATAATCCCAATCAAAGCAAGAAAAACACCAATTGAATCAGCAACTGTTATAAAGAAACTCAGTTCAAAATAAGCATAAATAAAAAAAATAATAAAACCAAAAACTCGCATATAAAAATTCCTCTAAATATAGAGTGATATTATTCTAACTAAACTATTAATATAGTGGCAATTAGTTAAATTTCAACCAATCAGTATATATTTTTAAAAATATCTTATAAAAGGGATTGACGGATAATCGAGAATCGTGTTTAATACACCTCCATTGTTGCCCGGATAGCTCAGTCGGTAGAGCAGGGGATTGAAAATCCCCGTGTCCGTGGTTCGATTCCGCGTCCGGGCACCAATTCCAAAAAAGACACCAGCTTAAAGCTGGTTTTTTTATGTCTAAAGACTTTTCAAATAAACCTATCTTGTTATTTTTTCTACTTAACTAAATTATTGCAAATCAACTAAAAAATAGATTTAACCACATGGATTTTTGGACAATATTTTTAACTTGTACTATAAATTAATATTCAAAGTCCATGTATTATCAACCTGATAATAAAGTAAACCATAATTTATTTTGGTTTTTATTGGATTGCAGAAAGTGGCTGCTATAGTTTAAAAGAGCTAGACAATTTAAGTAACTACTTTGATTATGTACGCTAAGGTCATGATATTACGCTCGAACAAAATGGCACATTTTATTCTGGTAATTACATTTATTATGCAGGTGAAAGTTTTAGTTCCGATTACGATGGTAAAAGTATTCCTGAAGAGTATTGTGTTTTGACAAATTTATTCTGAGTAATTAGTTACATTCCAATATAGATAAAACAAGCTATATTGGGATGTTATATGTAGTGTTATTTTTTTGTAACTATCCACAAAATTAGACAGAACCGACCTTACTAGGTTATTCCTTTTACAGTAAAAAATGAATATGACTTAGGGTTTTATTGGATTGTAGAAAGTAGCTGCTATAGTTTAAAAGAGCTAGTCAATTTAACCAACTATTTTGATCATGAGCACTAAGGTTATTACTATTACACTCAAACAAAATGGTACATCTTGTTCTTGTAATTATTTTTATTATACAAGTGAAAATTTTTGCAATGATTATTATGGAAGATAAGAGCCAAAAAGAATTCTCCATTTTTTACATTGTCATTTATAAATTTTGCTAACTATTTTTCAAAAATAATTTAAGATATATATATTGTTTCATATTAAACTTAACTACTAGAGTAATATTTAATTATTACTTCTCTTATAATTTATTAAGAGGCATGTAGTATTAAGTAAAAAATAATTATTAAATAGGAATCATAATGACCACCACCAATACAATAAATGCTAATCCTACAAAAGATTTTTTCATAGATATGCTAACAAGAGATATAGCGCTTGATAGAGCAATATTAGATCTTATTGACAATAGTGTTGATGCTTGGAGAAGTAATAACAAACAGAAAAATAGTTGGATTAGAATTGATTTAAATTCCGAACAGTTTTGTATACATGATAATTGTGGTGGTATTTCAAGAGATACTGCTCAAAATTATGCTTTTAGATTTGGACGTCCAAAAGATTCCCCTCCAACACCTCACTCAGTAGGTCAATTTGGCGTTGGTATGAAAAGGACATTATTCAAATTAGGAAATCGTTTTAGCGTTATTTCTAATAAAAGTAAGGATAGATTCAGAATAGATGTTGATGTTAATGAATGGAAAAAAATCGAAGGAAATGAATGGACATTCAATATAACTGAGTTAAAAGATGAAGAATTGGGTGATGGCGAAACCAAAATCACTGTAAATTCTTTGTACCCTCAAATATCTAAGCAATTATCGCTTGATACATTTATTAATTGTCTATCTCTTGATATTTCATCAGCTCATTTTAAAAATATAAATGAAGGCCTCAAGATTTATATCAACTCTCGTCAGATTGATGAATATAAAATTTCTTTTTTGACTTCAGATTCAATAAATATTCATTACGAAGAATTTGATTTTAATGATGTAAAAATAAAAATATTAGCAGGCATCTCTGACAGAAATCTTAATGATGCTGGATGGTATATTGTTTGTAACGGTCGATTAGTTGTAAGCGCTGAGCAAAGTTCTATTACTGGATGGCAAAGTAATGGTATTCCTAAATACCATGCCGATTATGCATTTTTTAGAGGAATAGTTGAGTTTGATAGCGAAGATTCTAGTAAATTACCATGGACAACAACAAAAACAGGTATTGATAAAGATAGTTCCGTATACATTACCGCACTTGGAAGAATGAACTTAGCACTCAAACCTATAATAGCATTCTTAAAACAGAGAGAGAAAGAAGAGTCAAATTTTAAAGGTAATTTAATACAGAAAAAAATAATAAACGAAGCAATAAAGGAGGCAAAAGCAAAAAATGCATATGATATTTGTACAGAAATACCTGAAACTAAAATAGTTAAATTTTCAGGACCTGCACCTTCACCTCTGACTGTTACAAACAGATTAATGACCATATCATATAAAGTTTCTCAAATTGACTATGAAATGGTTAGAGAGTCATTAGATGTTATGACACAAAAAGAAGTTGGAGAAAGAACGTTTATTTATTATAAAAAATATGAGTGTGATAAAAATGACTAACTCAGGAAGAAAAATTAATTACTCAATCAGACCTGCAAAAAATATAGAACGAAAAATGTTTAGAGATATGTTACTGCGGTTATCTACATGCTTTTCATTTTATGAATACCAATATATCGGCTTTGGTTCAAAATATTTTGTTGATTTTATTTTATTACATAAATCTCTACATATTAATATAATGATAAGTATTGAAAATGATGTTCATAATAGAAAGCGGTATGAATTTAACAAACCATACTCTTGTATTGATATTGAATTTGGTAGTGCATCGGAGGTTCTACCAAGATTAAATCTAGATAAAGAATCTATCGTATGGTTAGACTATGATTCGCTATTTTCACAAGAAATGCTTGGAGATATATCTACTTTAGTTAGTTCTTTACCATCGGGTTCAATTATTTGTTTAACATATAATAGTCAACCATATAAAATTACAGATCTAGAAAAAGAGAATCCCCACAGTAAAACCCCTTACAAGGATAAATTTATCGAAATATTTGGTAAGGAAAATATTCCGGCAAACTTTGACGAAAGGGGATGGAGTAATAAAAATAGTTTTTCTAAATTTATTCGTCAAGCGATACATAATCAGATAAATAAAGACTTAACAACAAGAAAACTTCGGGAACCTAATATTGAATGTATGCAAATTATGTATTTTGATTATTCTGATACCAGTTTTATGTCAAGTTTAGCTTTCATCATTGGTACAGATGAAATTAAAAATAAAATAGATAGATGTAATCTAAATATGTTACCTTTTTATAAAAATTCCGATGAATGCTATAGGATTGAAGTACCAAATCTAACAACAAAAGAGATCCGTTATTTATCAGAAGAAATGCCATCAATAAATGGGATGATTTCTAATAATTATGGAATTGCCGAAAAAGATGTTGAGAATTTTTGTAAAAATTATAAATATTATCCAACTTTTTCTGAAATAGAAATATTTTAAACAGTTTGAAAATAATAAAGGGTCTTAGATTTTTTTATGACCCATTTTATTATTGTGGTGAATAGTTTCAAATTGCATCAATAAAATCTATTAATTGTTTATGATTTCTTAATGATGCTATTCCGTCATCAACATGCGCAGCCCATGCCCTCATCATTTCTTTAGGATCATCTATATTTGGATAAATGAATTTAAGTAATAGTTCTGTGATACTTTCAAGTTCACCTAACCATGTAGATTTTTCAAGAATTAATGTTCCATCAAGTTTTGAATCATTTTCATTTTGCTCATATCGAAAGCCTGATTCAATGGAGCGGTAAAAAGCTAAGCGTGAAGAGATATTTGGAGTTATACCTATTATATTTTTTAAACGCCTTAAGTAATCTTCAGTGTTTTTTGATAATAGCATTCTATTTGGTAGCATAATTGTAACCCTTTATCTCAATTCATTTATTCCAGAAATACTCTGATTTTATTTCAGAAGAATTTGCTAAGTCGTTAAATTCAATACGATAACAATGAGAAGTTTTATTTTTTAACAAATTAAAATAGTTTTTGTCAATTTCAGTATCTGTGGATAATATAATAACCTGTTTACTTATACATGGAAAATAATGCTCAATTAATTTCTGTCGATGATTTGAATCTAAACGTCCTAGGGGGGTATCAATTATAATTGGAAGCTCTTTTCCTGATGTTTTACCAAGAGCTTCTAAAATAGCTATAGCAAATATTTGTTTTTCTCCTGCTGATAGTGATTTTTTACTAACTATTTGTCCATCAGGATTTATTAACTCAACATTAAAGCTATTTTTATCAACATTTACTTTTAAATTCTCATTTTCTTTTCTATTTAGGCGTTTGTAAGCAGCTAAAAAATTAGCTTCAAGTGCTGATATTCTTGAATCACGCAATGCTTTAGAGTATTCATCTAAAAAATTAACCGTTTTATTTGCATTTTCTAAGGCGTTATTAGAATCAAACTGTATACGAGCTAAATCATGAAATTTTTGTATTTCGCGAGCTTTCTGTAAAGAAATCAATAGTTTTTCCTTCGCTTTTTCAAGTAATAAATTATAATCATTAATGTATTTGCTTCGTTCTTCATTTAATGTTGTTATTTTCGAATAGATTTTTGTAAGTTGCTCATCATCAGGAGCTCTTTCTGAATTATGTTTTATTTGTTCTAATTTTAACTCTATATCTTTTAATTTATTTTTGGTTTGTTTAAAACATTCATGAGATTTTACACTTTCACTCAAAACCATTTGTTCATATTTTCCAAATTCTCGTTCAGAAATATCAAATACTATTGGTATGTTTGGTATAGTATTTAAATAGTTAGATAATTGATTTTGTATTGCTTGCGATAAAATTTCAGATGTAGTATCAGACTTAGAATTAATATCATTTGTCAGAGCGGTTAAGAATGATTCTATTTCAATTAAAAAATTATTTTTTTTCTTTAAGTCTATTTCCATTTTTAATTGATTTAGCATAGCTTTTAGAAGTGAAGGTGCTAGAGTTAGTGGTAATGTATTCTCAAACTCTTGTTTAATTGCTTTAATAGTGTTTTCTTTCTCCTGCTGAAGTAGTTGCTTTTCTATTTCATCTTTTTGTTTAGATGTTGCAAATGCAGCACCTTCACTAAAAAGTAATTTTTCATCCTGTTTTATTTCAACACTTAATGAGTCAATTTTCTTTGCAAGAAGATACGCTTGATTTTTCAATTCTTCTGCTTTTTTCTTATTAATTGTTTTTTCTTCTTCTAATTGATTTAGCTTTGATTTATGTTTTTCACTCATAGTGTGAATCTGATTACGTTTAATATATATAATTAAATCATTGCTGAGCTTATCAATAAGATCTAATCCAAACAAACGACGAATTGCCGATTTTAATAATTTACCTGTTGTATCTTCAGCTAATTCAGCAATTTTTTCTCCATCAAAGAAAAATAAATCAGCAACACCGTGTGGAATCAATTCATTTAAGAATCCTTGACACTGATCATAGTTTAGTTCATTTAAACATGTTCCATTTTGGAGGAGAGATAATTTATCTTTTTTTCCAAAAGTCCATTTACGAATAATAGTAAAATCTGAAGCTGTTCCATCTTTATTATAAGTAAATGTAAGTTCGATTGATGTTTCATTTTGGGGGTGTCTTGTGAGTGTTTTTTTATTAATAAGTTCTGATAATTGATTAATGTATTCTTGCTGAGTAAATACATTTTCAAAAGCCATTTTACCATAGAGTGCGAGTCTGATAGCAGTTAGAATAGATGTTTTTCCAGAGCCATTAAGTCCTCCTAATAATATGATCGGCTTATTAGTTTCAGGTGTTAATTCTATCTGATGAACACCTTGAAAAATACGAAAATTGTTTAGTAATAATTTTTTTATAATCATATCAGTTAGTTCCTACAAAAGAGTGCTCTGTTTTCATGAATTTTCGTTGAATATTTTGTAATTCTTTTTCGATAGAAGAAATTTCATCTTGATGAAGATCTTTTTCATGACGTTTTTGTAGTTGAGCTTGCTTCTCTTTTATATCAGCTAAAGTACCCCAGTCTTGTTTTAAGATTGATTCTATTTTATTGAAAACTCGATTGCGGTTTCCTAGGCCTTCTAGGGATACTTCGAGCTGTATAAGTTTCATAACCATTTCTGCTGCAATATCATAATCAGATGAAAGTAATTGCAATAGTTGTGCATCTGAACCATCAAAATGAGATTGATCATCTATGACCCAATTTAAATCTTTTCCATAAACTTTGTTATAAATTTGAGGCAGTGAGTCATTCCAATCAGGTTCATTTGGATCAATGCGCCACTCTTGACGAATAGCATGTAATTCTGGTTCAGTTATTAATTGAATTTTATGACCAGTTTGATTAAATTTCTTTTCCATTTCTAGAAGTTCTTTTAACCATATTTTTCTATATTTAAGCCAATACGGGCCTGGAACAACTTTTCTTTCTTGGTTTACATCTTCACCTTCTTTAGCATATTGATAACTTACTTTTCCTGTACGTCGTTTATAATTACGATAAATATCTTTTTGTTCTGGATCTGTAGTTAATGATAAAAGATCACGAAACTCTAGCAATGGTGACATCCATTCCTCACCATTTTTAATTAAACTTTCCATAGCTCTATCTTTTTTCACAACAGTACATGTCCAACAACCAAAACGAGAATTACCACAAGAAGGTGTACTTTCATCAATAACTAGTGGACATTCCCCCTGATCTGATGAATCCATATATAAAGTCCAAAGAGGTCTATTATTACCACCCCATGGAGATTCCCATTCTTCAATATCATCAGGAGAATATCTAAATGCACCTCTTAGTAATTTCCAGACATCCTCTACATCCCATGTATCAATAGGTGTATAAATAAAAGCATTAGCTAAAGTCGTATGCCTTGCTAAACGAGAACCATCGATCTTATGTTTGGCTATAACCTGTGCCCGAGATGCACTTTCACTACTACGAGATCCAAGAACAACAATAACTTCATCAAACTGACTAATTTTATCTTTAATAAAGTCACTAACTGGATTGATTTTCATTCTTTCAGTACACCAACGAAAACTTCTTGTCGGAGCAGGATAACCTTTTCCTAAGAGATTCACCCAAAAGGTTTCATATATTTTAGGAACAACAGCATGACAGGTTAAAGGTAATTTATCTCTTTTAGCTCCTTTTTCAATTTGTTCAAGTGTTCGACTAATTAAATCAACGACAACAGGTGTTTCTACTAATGTATCAGAGGAAACAACAAAAACTGATTTAGTTCTGTATTGAGGTTCTAAACCTAATAAAGCTAAATAGACAAGGGTTACAACCGCTGAAGAATCTTTTCCCCCACTATAACCTATAACCCAAGGTCGTTTATCTGAGCAATAAATTCTCTGAACTTCCGCTATATATTCAGCCAGAACTCGACCAGAAAATAATTCTTGATTAATAAAATTTTTATAGTCATCTAAATCATAACATTGCTTTAAATTTGTCATTGTTAATTCACTTGTTGCTCTAGTATTTGTTCCTCTTCAGTGAGAGGCAATTCAAAAGTAATTTTTAAAAAGTTGGTTGTTAGTTGTATAGCAGATGTAGATTTACTCAATTTCCCATGCGACATGGTTCTTCGGATCCACTCTGGATTTGTTTTACGCCAATTAATTAACTTCAACTTTGTTAACTCTTTCTTCCAATTTAACATTTTATTTTCTAATAAAAAATAACCAAGCATTCCTAAGGCTTGAAGCCCGACTCCGTGTGAATGAATAAATTCTTGGCGAAGCTGTGAAGCTGATACTTCTTTGTCTATTGCCATTTTCCAATCAGGCATATGAAGATATACTTGATACCAATATTCAGTCGCTATTTTTTTTTCTTCATCAGAATAACTATCTTTTGGCCCCTTACCTAAAAGAGCTCGCGTAGCTTGTTTAATACTACTTAAAGTAAATAATTTATTAGATAATGTTGATATACTAGACCTTTCCATTTCCGTCAAACCGATAAATGGTTTTATTTCAGAAGCTAATTTACGGGCTAATTCTGACGCTTGATCTCTATGGTCATATAATGTTGCTAATGATGGGCTTGGTTTTACAGCATATTTATTCAAATCAGCGAACATTTGTTGGCTTTTTACTAATCCTTCATCAACAAAAAATAAAACAGGTATATTATCTAGACCCAATTCTGGCTTTTCCTTAATTGCTTCCTCAATCGCTTTTCTACGATGCTGCCCATCATTAATCAATATTTGAGAATCCATCGGTACAAGCAATATACCTAAATTTTGTGAGCCAGAATATTCTTTGAATTCGACATTAACTGCAATTGAGGCGGTTAAAGCAGAAAATACATAGTCTTTAGGGTTATCTAATAAATATTTAACCATTTCCGGAATTCTTGATTTATTTAATGTTCTTTGTGCCCTTAATTCAGGGGGAACATCATTCTCATCAAAACTAAATATTTTAGGAATAATGCGTAAAGGGCACGTAGCTATATAAAAGGGTCTACCAGCCTGGACTCCTCTTACAGCAGGAAATGAATAGCAATAATTAGAATCAAGATTATTATTCATAATAATTCTACATATTTTTAAGAATAATCAAATTCTGTATAATACGTGATTTTAATACGTAAATAAATTATTACGTAAAAATTTTTACGTATCTTATTAAACTAAAGTAAACATAAATATAACATAAATATGTATAAATATACAGTTATTTTTTTAATATTTAGATTACAATGCTTAACCCAATTATGGATACAACTTCGGATACATTCCCCAACCTCAAATCCCCCAGCCCAATAATACCAATGCTTTAAGCCGTATCTTCGATTCCGCGTCCGGGCACCAATTCCAAAAAAGACACCAGCTTAAAGCTGGTTTTTTTATGTCTAAAGCTTTTTCAAAACTACCTTTCAAGGAACTTTCTTTGTCCACTGACGTCAACTGAGATTACCCCATATCAAGTGCAAAATCGGATACAAACCCGGATACAAATATCTTATTGATTCATGATAAATTATTTTATAACAATAGGTTAAAATTTATTATCTATACCGTATACGGGAATAGATAAAATAAAGTATCTCTTAGTATAGAAAACTTCTTTTAAAAAATCAGGGATCTTTTCAGATTGTTTTGCAAGACCATTAAAAATTGCATCACTGATATGTAAAGGGTGATGGTTTGGTAATTGAGATTTGATCTGTGAAATAACACTAGGCATGAGCGATTTGAACTCAATAAATATTCCTCTGGTCAGATTTTCATCTAGTCCAACGTGTTTACCCATCGTAATAAAATGTTGATGGTTACAATAAAGTCCATTTACAATGAATTATAATTAACCTATAAAATACTTAGTAAATTTTTAAATTCATGGAATGTATAAGCTTTTAATAATTGTTTTGTCATGGCTTTATCATCAATTAAATTTAATATTAGATCATATAAATTATCTGTAATTTCATTATCAGTTTTCGATATTGCAAGTAAAAATATAAAATTACATTTTTTATCTTTCTCCCATTGTATCCCATTCGGAAATATAGCAACTGATACTCTTGATCTGTTTGCAATCATTGTCATAGAATGAGGTATAGCAATGACATCATTAATCAATGTTGTTTGTAAGCTCTCTCTTTCTAACACACTAGACACAAAATCCTCTGAGACAATATTTTGTTTTTCTAGATCAACTGTCATTTTTACTAATAAGTCTTTTTTAGATAATTTATCAGTGTCAAAGTAATAAAAATTTTCAGGATTAAAAAGTTGCATAACGTTATTATTAATTTGATCATCGGTTAGATAATATTTTAAATCATCAATTGCTTTATCTATATTTGACATATCAATGTAAACAGTGGGAGTGTTTTCTTGAGTAAATGGAAGTGTGGTAATTGTTAGATCTATGTCACTTATATTTGATAATTGAAATTCAGCATAGGAGTATGTTTTTTTTATATTAAATTTATTTGGGAATTTTTTATTTATTTTTGACTCTATAATTTTACTCATTGCAAAGCCACCACCACAGACGATAATCACATTAAGCTGTTGAGTTTTTGCTTTATGTCTTTCAATAGCGCCAGCTATGTGTAGTGCTATATATCCGACTTCATCTTCAGAAAAAAAGATATTGTATTTTTTACCAATTACGCCTAGATGGGTTAAACTTAAACTATAGGCAAATGGGAAAGAATTTATTATTGTACTGAGTATTGGATTTTTTCTTTCTTTATCTATTGAACTAATTTTAATAAAATTCTCAATATGGTTAACTAAATCTTCAAATAAGATCTTATCTTTAGTCCAATTAAGATTAGATGTCTCATATATTGATGTTAATAATTCATCAACGATGATCGACGATTCAGATGGGTGATTTTTAGGGTTTTTGATTAATCTAGGTACATTAATGGATAAAGTTAGAATAAAATAGTTGATTTCATTAATGGGTAATGTGATTGAGAATGAGTTTTCTATTTCTTTAAGAAATAAATATATTGCATCTAATGCATGATCCATTAACTTTGGAACTTCAATGGATATTTCATTAATTGTTAATCCTTCTTTTACTCTAGCTATTGCCAATGCAATAGTCGATATTATATTTTTATGATAAAAATCAGAGTCTAATAATTGTAGAGAATATAAGTGTTTTGATTCTAATGTTTTTAATAAATCTAAATCAATATTTGTCAAAAACAACTTTTCTAAGTCCGTGAATCCAACCAAATAAGATTGTAAATCGTTAATCAAAAATAAATCTAATATAGCTTTTCGTTTATCGTATTCTGTGCCAATAACTTTAAATCCAGTATTTGTATTATTAATTAGTTTTAAATTATAGTTTGATAATGTTTCACGTATATTTTTCAAGTACATATATAATGTATTTTTACTTATACATAAATGTTCCATTAATTCATAAACAGAATAATATTTTAGTTCATTCAATAATAAAGCGAATAAATAATTCTGACGTTCTTTTAAAGAGCCTAATAAACTATAGCCTTCAGTTTTATTAAAATTACCCCACCAGTCGATGATTTTTTTTTCATCTTCACAATCTAAGATATAACCTTTTTGTCTTATTAATTTTATTTTGGCATTTTTATTAATTAAATAATCATTTAGGTTAGAAATGTCCGTGCGAATAGTTCGTTCAGACACATTAATTGTGGACGCAATATCTTTAATTAATATAGGCTCTTTTTTAAGTAAAAAAAAATCAAATAAATCATCTAACCGTTGGTACGAAAATTTACTCATAGTAATAAGAGGCCTCATTTAAAAAATCACTATCAATATGATATTACTTCTAGAAAAAAAGATAGTACATTAATTTTCCAAAATAAAATGAAAATGTATGGATATGCTTTTTTATAACATCTCTTATTATATTAATTAATACATTTTATTTAATTAAAGGTACTAAAGTAATGAATCTTTCAGAAAATAATATTTTTTTGAATTTAAACGTAGAAAGTAGAGATGAGTTATTTGATTTTTTATCAAGTAATGCTTTTAAGCATAATTACGTCAATGATATTAAAAAAACTATGGAAGCATTTATCGATAGAGAAAAAGAATCATCGACAGGATTGATTGATGGGTTTGCAATTCCTCATGCAAAAGATGACGCTGTTATTACTCCAACTGTTTTTTTTGCAAAATTAGCTAAACCGATAGAATGGGAAACATTTGATGAGAGTAATGTTCAATATGTTTTTGCTTTATTTGTGCCTAAAAATGAGGCTGGCACTACCCATATTATGATGATAAGTAAACTAGCTACAGCTTTAATGGAAGATGATTTTAAAAATGAAATAAAAGCTTCAACAGATATAAATAAAATTATATCACTAATCAGTAAGGAAATGACAAGAGGGGTATTAGTATGAAAATTGTTGGTATTTCAGCCTGCCCAGCAGGACTTGCGCACACACCTATGGCTGCTAAAGCATTAGAGAATGCGGGTAAAAAATTAGGTTATGATGTAAAAATTGAGCAACAAGGATCTTTAGGGCAAGTTAATAAAATTTCACAAGCTGAAGTTGATGAAGCTGATTTTGTTTTATTAGCAACAGATCAAAAAGTAATAGATATGGATAGATTTAAAGATAAGCCTCAATTAAAAGTTAGTATTGCCACTTGTATTAAGGCTCCTGAAGCAGTTTTAAAAAAATGTGTGAATATCATAGAAAGTAGAAAATAACTAAATAAGAGAAATTAATATGAAAAAAATAATGTTTGAGTTGAAAGGGCATTTGATGAGTGGCATTAGTTTTGTTCTACCATTAATTATCGGAGCTTCTTTAGTAATTGCTATTCCCAAAATGATAGCATTATCTATGGGTATTACTAGTCTAGATATTTTTAAAGATAGTTCTGGTTTTGAGCACTTTCTTTATTTGATAGAACAAGTGGGTTGGGTAGGTATAGCATTAATAAATACAGTATTAGCTGGTTTTATTGCATATTCTATTGGTGATAAGGCTGCAATTGGTGCTGGATTTATTGGTGGAGCTGTTGCTAGTTCAACTAATGCTGGATTTTTAGGTGCGGTGATTGCTGGATTTTTAGCTGGCTATTTAGTTAAATGGGCAAAAAATAAAATTCATCTACCTGCATCATTTTCAGGCGTAATGCCACTGGTTATTCTACCTTTAATTGCTACTTTATCTGTAGCTATCATTATGGGAGCTGTTTTATCTGAACCACTAGCTTTGATTAACACAGGATTAGTTAATTGGATCAGAAGTATGATAGCGAATGATGTCAGCCAACTATTATTAGCTATTATTCTTGGGGGAATGATCGCTTCTGATTTAGGTGGCCCAATTAATAAAGCTGCATGGATGGCAGGAAATGTGTTATTAATTGAACAGATTTATATGCCTGCAATCATGGTTAATATTGCTATTTGTGCTGTTCCTATGGGATATGCTTTTGCAACGTTATTCCATAAGAAAAAATTTAATGCTGAATTATTAGATGCAGGCCGGAATAATTTTGTGATGGGATTTATTGGTATTACCGAAGGTGCAATACCATTTACTTTAGTAAACCCATTAAAGTTAGTACCAATTAATATTATTGGTGGAGCTATAGCATCAGGTTTAGGTGTTTTATTAGGGATGTTTGACAAGATGCCACCTGTTGGCGGTGTTTATGGTTTCTTTACTGTCGGAAATGGCGGGGCATATTTAGTCGGTCTATTTGTTGGTGCTGCTTTCATCGGTTTTTTTGCGCCATTGTTTGTTAACTTTAAAAGAGATGATGAGCAAGAATTAATAGATATTGATGATATTGAGATCAGCATTGAAAATTAAACTTAATTTAAATTAAATAGGCCAAGATAATGAAAAAAGTACATGTAGTTCCGCATACTCATTGGGATAGAGAGTGGTATTTCACAACTAGTCGCTCTAAAGTATATTTGATGCATGATTTTAAAAGAGTCATTGAATTATTAGAAGATGAAAATGGATATGATTCATTTTTATTAGATGGTCAAGCATCTCTTTTAGATGATTATCTCAAATGGAGACCGCAAGATAAACATAGAATAGAATCACTAGTAAAAAAAGGTAAGTTAATTATAGGTCCTTGGTATACTCAAACAGATCAGTTAGTGATATCTGGTGAAAGTATTATCAGAAATATGCAATATGGTATAAGAATTTGTAGTGAATTTGGTGGATATATGCCAGTTGGTTATGTTCCAGATTCATTTGGTCAATCATCAAGCATGCCTCAAATTTACTTAGAATTCGGCATTAAAGATACAATGTTTTGGCGCGGAGTTAGTGATGATGAAGTCAAAAAAACAGAATATAGATGGAAAGGAGAAGATGGTTCAATTGTAAATGTATTCCAAATTCCTAGTGGTTATTACATTGGCGGAGCTATTCCTGAGGATTCGCAAGAACTAGCAACTTATTTGAAACAAGATCCTTTTAGAAAAACATGGGCAAGAAGTTCAACTAATCATGTTTTTTTCCCTAATGGATTTGATCAAGCTCCACCAAGAGAAAATCTATTAGAATTAATAGCTAGAATGAATGAATTATATAAAGATGAGTTTGAATTAGAAATATCTACTATAGAAAACTATATAAATGCTATAAAAAATGAAAACCCGGACTTAGAAGAAATTAGTGGTGAGTTAATTAATGGAAAATTAATGAGAATTCATAAAACTATTTTTTCTTCGCGATCAGATTTAAAACAATTAAATACACAAACTCAAAACTATCTTGTTAATATAATGGAACCTATTTTAAGTATTTCTATGTCATTAGGTTTCGAATATCCAGTAGAAACAGTTCGTGAAATATGGAAATTGATGTTTGAAAATGCTGCGCATGATTCGATAGGTTCGTGTGTATCTGATTCTGCTAATGAAGATATCTATATGCGCTACAAACAAATTAGGGATATTTCGGAGAACTTGATAGAGCTTACAATGAGAAATATATCGATGAGAATTGATAATTTTTCTGGTAAAGAAATCACTCTAACTGTATTTAATACTTTTAATAAATCTAGAAGTGGAATTATTGAAGCAGATGTTTATTTACCACAAGAAGATTTTAGAATATTAGATCAGCAAGGTATGGAGATTCCCTATACAATTTTAGAATTAGTAGATCAGACACAATATGTTCTTAATCAAGGAAATATTCTTAACCCAAGTAAAAAAATATATATTCCAAAGAAAGTATATAAAGCAAAAATTGCGTTACAATCATCTAATCTACCTAGCTTAGGTTATAACCAACTAACGCTAGATTTGAATGGCAGTACACATAAAAAAATCAAACAAAAATCTACTAATGTAATTGAAAATAGTTACTATACAATTACTGTTAATAAGAATGGTTCTTTAGACATTTTAGATAAAAAATCAAATGTAACCTATAAAAATCAAGCTATTATAGAAGATAATGGTGATGATGGGGATTCCTTTAATTATTCACCTCCGGTTAACGATTTAGTCGTTTATTCTACAGATTTTTCACCTACGATAACGATAAAAGAATCAGATATCGTTAGTATGGTTTGTATAGATTTTGAAATGTTAGTACCTAAAAATCTACAAGAAAGATCACAAAGAAAATGTACAACTTTATTACCAATCACATTAAATTTAACCATTAAAAAAGATTCTCCTGTAATTGATTTTTCATTACAAGTAGATAATACATTAGTTGATAGCCATCGAGTATGTGTATCTTTTGATACAAGTATTGCATCTAAATTTTCAACGGCAGATCATCAATTTGGTGTAATAAAAAGACCGGTTCTATTTGAAAAAGAAATGAGCTTATGGGAGCAAAATAAAAACTCTTGGAGTGAGCAACCTATAGCAATCGAAACTTGCCAAACTTTTGTAACTTTATCTGATGAAAATAAAGGTGTTGCAGTCGTACCAAAAGGGGTTCGAGAATATGAAATCATTGGTGATGATTACAGTATTATACGATTAACTATATTTAGAACATATGGTTTTATGGGAAAAGAGAATTTAATGTACAGACCAGGACGAGCTTCTGGTGAAACAACTATTAAAACTCCTGATGCCCAGTGTCATAAATATATGACATATTCGTTTTCGGTTTTTTATTATCCTGAATCATTTAACTCTTCAAATGTTGCGGAGTTAACAAAACAAATATTATCACCAGTTCAAGTTTACCAAATAGCAGATTTTTTAAACTCAAGATTAATATTTACATTATCAGATGTAAATAAAACACTTCCTGTCACTTTTAGTATGATGGAAACCAGCGGAGATTTAATTTTAAGTGTTATAAAGAAAGCTGAAGAGAGACCGGGTTATATCTTAAGATTTTATAATGGTAAATATAAACAGATTAGTCATTCAACAATTAAGTTTAAGCATAAAATTAAACTAGCTGAAAAAGTTAATCTTCAAGAACATTGCTTAGATAATATAGATATATTTAATAATAGTATTGATATTAAAGGTATTGAGCACGCTAAGTTTGTTACGATTTATATCGAATTTGAAAATGAATTAACTCATTAATAAAGCTAATAAAATTTAGCCAATATGGATGATGTTGGCTAAATTATTTATAGATATATTATCTAAAATAATATAAATCATAATAAGTTTATTTATGATATTGAATTTATTTTTAAGAGGTTCAAAAATGAATTTATTTGGTAGTATTGAGGCTGGTGGAACGAAATTCCTCTGCGCAGTAGGAAATGAGAAAAATGAGATAATTACGAGTGAAGTTATCCCAACCACAACCTATGAACAAACAATTAAACAAGTTAATCACTTTTTCAGTGTGAATAGAGTTTCATCAATTGCAATCGGCAGTTTCGGTCCTATTGATAATAATAAAAATAGTGATAAATACGGATATATTTTAAATACACCTAAACAAGGATGGTCTAATGTTGATTTAGTTTCTCCTATTCAAAAAGAATTAGATATTCCTGTATTTTTTACAACAGATGTTAATTCAAGTGCTTACGGAGAAATGTATTTAAATTCATGTGATAATTTGATTTATTACACAATAGGGACGGGAGTTGGGGGTAGTGTTATTCAAAATGGCCAATTTATAGGTGGCGTAGGGCACCTAGAAATGGGACATCAAATGGTAAAAAAACATCTGTTAGATCAGGATTTTAATGGAGTTTGCCCATTTCACCATGATTGCTTAGAGGGATTGGCATCAGGACCAAGTATTGAAGCTAGAACAGGTATTAAGGGTGAAAATATAACCAGTGATTCATATGTATGGGATGTGCAAGCTTTTTATATAGCTCAAGCAATTTTCAATGCAACATTAATAATACGACCTAAAATGATTATTCTTGGTGGCGGGGTAATGTATCAAGATCATATGTTAGGTAGAGTTAAAGCACACTTTAAACTGCTCATGAATAATTATATTACAATTGAAAATTTGGATGAATATATAAAAACACCATCTATAGAAAATAATGGTAGTGCAACAATTGGTAATTTTTTACTGGCCAAAAAATTACTTTCTTAAATCAACATTATTTTTTTAATGTACACACATTATATTTAATCGTAATTTGAAAAAATTGTAGTTTATTTATGTGATTACATAATACTTTAATCGGAGATCGGGTAATGGAATATTCTAAACTTTTTGTTGCTTTATGCTGTTTATCCAGTTTTCCTACGTTTGCACAAATTGAGTGATAAACTAGCCAAGGTGATTTGAAATTATATGGTGATGTCGAATTCAATATCGATGCATCAAGCAAAAAACATAGTTCAACTTCATTAAAAACAACGGCAGATAGTAATGCTAATCGTGATAAACGTTGGGATATTAATGGTCGTTTACTCATCGGTTTAGATGGGGCTATGGAGCAACAATGAGTTTTAATACCGCGGGCAATTGGAATCAATCACTAGATAATCTAGTGGTTAACGTGAGCACAGCTTACCTTGATGCTAATCAAGAAAAAGATTTTTCAGCAGGCGTTAATGCAGTATGGCAATGAATTGGTTTAGGTTATATTTTTGCAGCGAATGATATTAAACAATACAAACCAACGACTTCAACCGATAATTTAGACAGTGCAGATAGTTTAGGTAAAGGTAAATATAAGATTCATACTGTTAATGCATCATATTTAATTCCCAATGTAATGGATATGGATAACTTTAATATCTATCTAGGTTCTTACTGGTCACATGTATCTCGTGATGAGAATCAAGGCGGTGGCTCTGATAATCGTTATGGTGCGCGCGTAAGATTTAAATATTTCTTCTAACTATCTAATATAATTAATATTTTTATCCTAGCTCGTTAGAGCAGGATAGAAATATTAAATCATTTCAAAATTAGAGTTTTTTTACTTATTATATTATTTTAGACATTAATTGATTTAATACTTTTATTTATATAATAACACTTTGAAAAGATGGTGATTCATTTGTATGTTTAGCAGTTAAAAATATTTAAATTCAAGCAAGTTGACTTATTAATATAAAAGTGGATACAAATAGTTTTTATTTGAATTAAAGTTATTTAATATCAATAAATTATAATTTTATTTCGATTTCGCGTCCGGGCACCAATTCCAAAAAAGACACCAGCCCAAAGCTGGTTTTTTATGTCCATAGCAATTATTAGAATTACTTTTCCTATTTTCTATCAACTGGCTTCAACTGAAATCAATCCAGATTAAGATAAAAGTGCCTAAGCTATGACGCAATGATTAATAATGTGATTTTGGTTATGTATAAGTTTATTATTTATTCATTTACAATGCGTATGTCAGGTGCTTCATACTTAAATTAGAAAGACAACAACACGTTTTTGAAGACATC
>NZ_JACFPU010000064.1:0-313 GCF_016101825.1 Gilliamella sp. B14384G12
ACTCCTTTAAAAGGGGTGGTTTATTGTTTTTGGTGGTTTGTTATCATGTCAAATTATAAGATAATCCGTTGCAAATCATGCCGTAAATACAAATAACAGAATGATATATAATAAGTTTTAGTCTAAAGCCTCGTTTGTTTAAGTATTGCATCTGCATCTGCATCTGCATCTGCATCTGCGTCTTAGCCTTTTAAGATCAGATTATTTTATTACTCATATCAGCATTAGCTCTTTTACCTATTATCTAATTTGAAAAATTTAATGATGTTTTAGTAAAAATATATTAATGAATAAATTGTTTTAATATAACTAA
>NZ_JACFPU010000065.1:0-304 GCF_016101825.1 Gilliamella sp. B14384G12
CCACCATATTGCCATTTATCACTACTAAAAAGATTTTCTAAACTAGAGACAAAAACGGTACCAGCTGTACTATTTTCATCAAAATGTTTTCTCATAGCAATTTTATATTGCTCAATTAAGTCATAATTTAATTTTTTATATTGACCCTCTGGGGTGTGAAGTTCATGATACTCATAAGGAATATCGCTTTTATCATCAATTTTATTATGTAATTTAGCATCCCCTGTATAATTGACTTCGGCTAGGCGTTGAAAATTTAAGTCCTCAATCATACCTAGGGGATCTTCTAAAATAACCGCCCCAA
>NZ_JACFPU010000066.1:0-303 GCF_016101825.1 Gilliamella sp. B14384G12
ATCAACATATATTAAGACTAAAACTGATCCTAAATATATTGTTTATGAAATGGAATTATATAAAATTGATGATAAAGGTAATAAAGTTTATGCTTTAAAATCAACAGGAAAACAAAATTTGCAAGCTGATAAGAGGACATCAGTGCACTCTTCATTAGATATTTCTGACCCTGAAAATACATCTTATATCTTAGAACTCAATCTTTTTCATAAAATAGGTGGTATGTCCACACTTTTTAGTACCAAAAAGATAAGGTCATCGATTTCTTTTGTATTCAATCGGTGACTGATAATTTAATGTTG
>NZ_JACFPU010000067.1:0-294 GCF_016101825.1 Gilliamella sp. B14384G12
TGTCATTATTGTTACCTTTTTTTATTGTTGGTTTATCATAACAATGACCTTATAAAATTGGTACTAATTAGTGTAGCCTATCCAGATCAATAAACAATAAAAAAACGCGGCCGGACCACATAGCATAGCTTGATCTTGATCTGGATAATCCATTCTTGCTAATCTTAATAGCAAGCCTTTTTCAACTTCTTCTTTGCTAAAAGGATCATGTGGATCGCCAGCAGGGTGTTCTTTAACTTCAAAAGCTCTTGATTTAAAGGTCACCTTTATACTATATATGAACACATGACCATT
>NZ_JACFPU010000068.1:0-293 GCF_016101825.1 Gilliamella sp. B14384G12
TTTCTTTGCTTATTGTTTCTGTTTGTTCTGTATTTTCTAAATTACCGGTCATTGTTTCTTCCATTATTCATTCTTATTTATTTTATTTTTTGCATTCATACTTGACCAATGACTGATAATTGAGATTAATTTTTCATAATTTAATCGCTATTAGTGAGCAGACTTAATCAATTCATAATGTATACTATCTTCATATAATTTATCTCCTTTACCTACATAAAATGTTACGATATCTCGGTAAGTTTCTTCTGGTAAACTTACTGTTATTGGTTCATATATAGCATTGAGTTTAT
>NZ_JACFPU010000069.1:0-292 GCF_016101825.1 Gilliamella sp. B14384G12
TTTTGATTTATACTTGCTTTAATATCATTTTCCAATTGTTCTAAGCGTTTCTTTAATGAACCTGGTGCTAAAATCGCTGATAAAATATGCGGTGAAATCGTTTCGATAGTAATTAAATCAACCTGATAAATCAGGCAATACAGTGCGTAAACTAATCTATCTTCAAGGTTGGTAAACCCAATATTTTTTGCATCAAGCAATTTTTTAGCTGATAAAAATAGCGCATTAGGTGGCAATGTTTGAATATTATCTTGCCACATTTTGACCAACCCAAAAGTGGCTTTGGGTTCAT
>NZ_JACFPU010000070.1:0-292 GCF_016101825.1 Gilliamella sp. B14384G12
GCTTGATAGATATCATAAAAAAGGTTTCCGAGGGCTTGAATATCGTTCCAGAGGAAAACCCTGTATGAAGCAACCCCGTATTGAACGAACTCACAGTGATGATGAAAAAACAATTGAAGCATTAAAAGAGGAAATAGCTTATCTACGAGCAGAAAATGCTGTTCTAAAAAAGTTAGAAGAGCTGAAGCAAGCAAAACGACAACAAATAAAGAAAAAACGTTAGTTGTTTTAGCTCTTAAATATCAGTATTCCTTAAGACATTTGCTATCAGCAACAAAACTGGCAAAAAGTG
>NZ_JACFPU010000071.1:0-289 GCF_016101825.1 Gilliamella sp. B14384G12
GAAGATAGAATAATTTATGGTGAACTGGATAAAGGAAAGGATTCCCATTCACCTTTAGCCAATGGCAACTGTGGTGTATGTGAACATAAAGGTTTTCCGATTTTTTTAGTCCGAAAAGCACCGGTTAGTGCATCTTTTATATCAGCTCATAATATTGGTCTCGCTGAGAAAAAACTCTCTGACGACAATCGTGAACCGGAAGTAGATTTAATTACTCATAAATATGTGTATCGAACCTTACGGGTAGGTTATGTTTATATTCTAGTCAAACATAAACAAAAAGGTTGGG
>NZ_JACFPU010000072.1:0-288 GCF_016101825.1 Gilliamella sp. B14384G12
TGTCATTATTGTTACCTTTTTTTATTGTTGGTTTATCATAACAATGACCTTATAAAATTGGTACTAATTAGTGTAGCCTATCCATAGGTAACGATGAATATGAAGTGTTACCAGAACCTATGACAGCAATTATACCTCTAAAAGGTTTTTTAACACCTGATAAAAAATGGGGGCTATCAAGGGAATTTGAATACAATGAAACAACTGAAAAAACCCAAAATGGTCATGTGTTCATATATAGTATAAAGGTGACCTTTAAATCAAGAGCTTTTGAAGTTAAAGAACACC
>NZ_JACFPU010000007.1:0-138512 GCF_016101825.1 Gilliamella sp. B14384G12
CCGAACTCAGAAGTGAAACGCCGAAGTGCCGATGGTAGTGTGGGTATTACCCATGTGAGAGTAGGGAGCCGCCAGACTTTTAAATATAGAGAGAGCCCAGCAGGAATGCTGGGCTTTTTTGCATATAGAGATAATAAAACTGACTGAAATTTATATAAGATGCTATGTTTAGTATATGGCTAAATAATAATTCATTTAGTGTATAATAAGTTTAGCATGATATTGAAACTAAAGTTAAAGCAGGATGAGATGCACTCATTAATAGCCTTTAATAAACCCTTTAATGTCACAACTCAGTTTTCACCTCATGAAAAGTATCAGACATTAAAAGATTTTATAAAATTACCAAAATTTTATCCGGCTGGACGTTTAGATACCGATAGCGAAGGATTGTTATTATTAACAAATGATGGTAAATTACAAGCTAAAATCAGCTCACCAAAATTTAAATTGCCAAAAACCTACTGGGTACAAGTTGAAGGTTCAATTAACCAACAAGCGATAGATGAACTGAGAAAAGGTATTCAGTTAAAGGAATTTTATACAGCGCCAGCTATAGTAGATTTTCTAGACGAGCCATTGCTCCTATGGAAAAGAGTTCCTCCTATTCGCGAACGTAAAACAATACCCACATCATGGATAAGTATTACTATCACTGAAGGAAAGAATCGCCAAGTTAGGCGAATGTGTGCAGCAGTGGGTTTTCCTTGTTTACGACTAATTAGAGTTCAAATTGGCAAATATAATTTATTTACTCACCAATTACCATTAGGTGAATGGTGTCATATTAAAACTTCGGATCTTTATTGATAATTATTTTTAATTATTCTTTATAGATAACGTATCATTCATTTTATAATTTAATAAAATGAGCAAAATAAATTAATAATGTTATTCCTTTTATTTGAATACATTGGGCTTTATTTTAAAATAATATAAAATGATCACTTATGATTGTCATGGGATAAACAATTTATGGTTGAACAAAAAAAAGAAGGATTTTTTTCTCGTTTGAAAAAAGGACTTTTTAAAACAAAACAGAATATAGGATCTGGATTCCTTAATTTATTTAGAGGAAAAAAGATCGATGATGCACTATTTGAAGAATTAGAAGAACAATTGCTTATCGCTGATGTAGGTTTTGATACAACACAAAAGATTATTAGTACATTAACTCAACATGCTTCAAGAAAAGAGCTAAAAGATGCAGATGCATTACACGAGCTTTTAAAACAAGAAATGAAATCTATTTTAGACGGAGTCGATAAGCCACTTAATATAGATAGTCATAAACCATTTGTTATTTTAATGGTTGGTGTTAATGGGGTTGGTAAAACAACAACTATTGGTAAATTAGCTCGTCAGTTTCAACAACAAGGCAAATCAGTTATGTTGGCTGCTGGCGATACTTTTCGTGCTGCAGCTGTAGAACAATTACAAGTATGGGGTGAACGTAATAATATTCCTGTTATTGCTCAACATACTAATGCCGATTCAGCATCAGTCATTTTTGATGCTATACAAGCAGCAAAAGCCAAAAAAATAGATGTATTAATTGCGGATACAGCAGGTCGTTTACAAAATAAATCTCATTTAATGGATGAATTAAAAAAAATAGTGCGTGTAATTAAAAAGCAAGATGAAACGGCTCCACATGAAATTATGTTAACGATTGATGCAGGTACAGGACAAAATGCTATCAGTCAAACAAAATTATTTAATGAGGCGGTTGGTGTTACAGGAATGGCATTAACTAAATTAGATGGAACAGCAAAAGGTGGTATTATTTTTAGTATTGCCGATCAGTTTAATATACCTATTCGTTATATTGGGGTCGGTGAAAAAATTGAAGATTTAAGACCTTTTGTTGCCGATGATTTTATTAATGCTCTGTTTGATCAAACAGAAGAGTAAAAAATAATGATCCAATTTCAACGTGTAAGTAAAGTTTATTCTGGCGGGAAACCAGCATTACAAAATATAACCTTTACTTTATTACCCGGAGAAATGGCATTTTTAACTGGTCATTCTGGTGCAGGTAAAAGCACCTTAATGCGACTAATTTGTGGATTCGAAAAAGCGAATGATGGCAAAGTTTTATTAAATGGTATTGATGTTTCAAGTTTAAAACGACAAGAAATGCCATTTTTACGTCGTACCATTGGTATGATTTTTCAAGATCATCAACTACTAATGGATCATACTGTTTATGATAACGTTGCTATCCCATTAATTATTTTAGGAAAATCACCTGAAGAAATTCGTCGACGAGTTTCTGCCTCATTGGATAAAGTTGGATTGTTAAATAAAATGAAATTTTATCCAATACAATTATCTGGTGGTGAGCAGCAACGTGTCGGGATTGCTCGAGCAATTGTAAATCATCCTAATGTCCTACTTGCTGATGAACCCACAGGAAATTTGGATGATAAACTTTCGAAAGACATTTTAAAACTATTTGAGGAGTTTAATCAAACAGGAGTAACTGTCTTGATGGCGACTCACAATATGACGCTTATTCGCCATAAACAACATCGTATATTGCATTTAAATCAAGGGCATTTAGAGGTTAAAAATTAATAATGAGCGCTAATATTAAACCGAATAAATCCAATGGAAAAGATAGCAATATTTTTTTTTGTCATTGGAGAAGGCAAATTGGTTATGCTTGGCGTAATACCTTTAATAATTTCACTCAACATATTTTTGCTTCATTACTGACAGTTTTTGTTATTGCGATTTCAATAACATTACCAACGATTAGCTATCTACTTTGGAAAAATGCTAATCACGCTTCGAATCAGTGGTATCCAACGCCAAATTTAACTGTTTACATAAATAAGGAATTAACTTCAACACAAACCACAGAATTGATTTCTAAGCTTAAATCTTATCCTGAGGTTGAAAAAATTGAATATCTTTCTCGAGATCAAACAAAAGAAGAATTTAAAACGTGGTCTGGATTTGGCAACGCGCTTGATCTTCTGGATGAAAATCCGTTACCAGCAGTAGCTATTATTATTCCAAAAGAAGAAGCGAAACAAACAGCTACATTGCATGCTTTTCAATCCAAATTACTAGAGATTAAAGGGGTTGATGATGTTCAACTTGACGATAGTTGGTTTACTCGATTAACTGCATTGACCGATATGGTAAAATCCATCGTGTGGATAATTTCGATATTTATGATTGGTGCTGTTTCGCTTGTCATAGGAAATAGTATTCGATTAAACATTTTTGCTCGTAGACAAGTTATTGTAGTGATGCAATTGATTGGAGCAACTGAAGGTTTTATATTACGTCCATTTTTGTATAATGGTATATTGATTGGATTTATTAGTGCAATTTTTTCGTTGATTTTATCAGAAGTATTTATTTTTCAAATAGATTCAATTATATTACGTGTTTCTGCTATTTTTGGTACACAATTTATACTTAAAGGACTTTCATGGGACGAAAGTATACTAATTGTATTGTTCTCTATGATTCTTGGTTGGTTTTCTGCACTGGTATCGACTAAGAAATATTTAAAAACGATGCACATTGCTTAATTATTTAAGTATAGTTCTTATTATTAAATTAATAATAAATGTGAACTAAATCACATTTTAGTGGTCTAATATTACAGTTATATTGTTGCCATTATGAATAAGCGACAAAACTAGTTTAAATTAAGGAGGGAGTTAAATGAGTACTGATTTAAAAATGCAAGTAGGTGCTTTAATCCCACAAGGAAATATTGAATCATATCTTCGTATGATTAATACTTATCCAATGTTAACTGCAGAGGAAGAAAAATCATTAGGCGAAAAACTTTATTATCATGATGATGTTGATGCTGCAAAACAATTAATTTTGTCACATTTACGTTTTGTTGCGCACATTGCTCGTGGTTATGCTGGTTATGGTTTACCTCAAGCAGATTTAATTCAAGAAGGTAATATTGGTTTAATGAAAGCGGTACGTCGCTTTAATCCTGAAATGGGGGTTCGCCTAGTTTCATTTGCTGTGCATTGGATAAAAGCTGAAATACATGAATATGTCTTAAAAAATTGGCGTATTGTGAAAGTTGCAACTACAAAAGCACAAAGAAAGTTATTCTTCAATCTAAGAAAAAATAAACAACGTTTAGGTTGGTTTAATAGTGCTGAAGTGGATATGGTTGCTGATGAACTTGGTGTAAGTCGTAAAGATGTTCTAGAGATGGAATCGCGCATGTCAGCACAAGATATGTCATTTGATATTGATAATGATGATGACGACAATTCAATTGTTGCACCAGCACTGTATTTAGAAGATAGTAATTCTGATTTTTCAAAATCAATTGAAAATGACAATTGGGAGAATGATGCAACCGATAAGCTACATGATGCCTTATCTCAATTAGATGAACGTAGCCAAGATATTATTAAAGCGCGTTGGTTAGATGCTGATGATAGCAAATCAACACTGCAAGTATTGGCCGACAAATACAGCGTTTCTGCCGAACGTATTCGCCAACTTGAAAAAAATGCGATGAAAAAACTAAGAATTGCTATAGAAGCATAATTGATTTTTATTAATAATAAATAAGCCCTACTTTGGTTAAAAGTGGGGCTTTTTTGTAATCTAAATTTAATTTATCTGTTTAATAAAAAGGATAATAATAGTTTTATTATTTTATAATAATAAAAAATTATCGTTTTATTTTAATTTATTGTTGTTTTGTATTTTTGGGAGTGATAAGCTGTATTTAATTTTTATACATAAGGAAATAAAAATGAATACAAATATCTTTCAATCTCAGTCACGTCTAAATAAATACTGTAAATTAATGGCATTGTTAACTTTTGTTCCTATAATAACGATATTAATTGGAATGGTATCTCCTTTATTATTTTATTTTTTTGATATACACAATATTGGTTTAGAATCGGGTGGATATTCCTTTTTTATTGCCCATAGTGCAGATAGCTCTGATATTGACCCAACTAAACTTTCTACATGGCAAGCCGTTTTAGTTACCTTAATTGATACCATTATTATTGCAATTTTAGTTTATGCTTTCTTTCAGCTTAGATTACTTTTTTTAAGTTATAGTAAATCGGACTATTTTTCAGTAAGTTCGGCTAATTATTGTTATAAGTTTGGTACAACATTAGTTATTTGGGAAGTGATACAATTAATCACTGAGCCATTATCATCATTAATCATATCTTTTAATAATGATCTTTCGGAACGTTACATTTCTCTATCATTCACCAGTGAAGATTTAATGTTATTATTTCCGTCAATAAGTATTATGATAGTTGGTCAAATATTGAAAAAAGCATGTCAAATAGCCGAAGAAAATAAGCAGTTTATTTAGCAAGGAGCCAAAAGTGCCAATTATAATAAATTTAGATGTAATGCTGGCTAAACGTAAAGTTAAATCTAAAGATTTAGCGGCTGCCATTGGTATTACTGAACAAAATTTATCTTTACTTAAACAAGGTAAAGTAAAAGGATTTAGGCTAGCAACACTAGAGGCAATCTGTAACTATTTAGATTGCCAACCTGGTGATATATTGGAATATATAAAAGAAGACGTTACGAATTAATCGCTAACCATGCTGCTTCTTGAGCATGTAATAGGGCTGTATCAAAGAAAGGGATGGCGTGATTTTGTTGATTTATTAATAAACCGATCTCAGTACAGCCTAAAATCACCCCTTCAGCACCTTGCTTAACGAGTTTATCAATAATATTGAGGTAAGCTTGCTTAGATTCAGGTTTAATTTTCCCAAGGCAAAGTTCATCATAAATAATATTATTGATGATTATTCTATCTTGTTCATCAGGAATTAAAACATTTAAACCTTTTTCGATTAATTTTGATTTATAAAAGTTTTGCTCCATGGTGTACTTGGTACCAAGTAACGCAACAGACTTTATTTTATCTTTGATTAAATATTTGGCGGTCACATCGGCGATATGAATGATCGGAATAGTAATAGTTTTTTGAATTTGATCAGCAACCTTATGCATCGTATTAGTACAGATAATAATAAAATTAGCGCCAGCTAGTTCTAATCTTTTAGCCGCATCAGTTAAAATAATCGCGCTTTTATCCCACTCATTATTTGCTTGGCAACTTTCTATTTCTTGAAAATCAACACTGTATAAAAGTGTTTTTGCTGAATGTAAACCACCAAGTGATTTGCTAATAAATTGATTGATGACTTGATAATAAGTTATTGTGCTTTCCCAACTCATCCCACCAATTAATCCAATTGTTTTCATATTACTCATACCTTATTTTTTATGATTACTTGCCACTAAAATCATTATCGTACATTATAATGATTTTATTGAATTTAAATTATTTAATATATTTTATAGTTTATTATTAAAATTATTTTTCGTGAATTATTATATAGATTAGGAATATAAAGCTAATGAAGAAAATCATTAATTATCTCTATATTATGCCAATAGTTTTTTCAATCTTTTCTTTTCAGGCTTTTGCAGAAACAAAAACTATTCATGTATTAGTCGCCTTATGTGATAACAAATATCAAAAAATAGTACCCGTTCCACAGGCAATTGGTAATGGTCAAGATCCCAAAAATAATCTTTATTGGGGGGCTGCTTATGGTTTTAAAACCTATTTCGCTAAACAAAAAGAGTGGCAAGTAATCAACATTAATAAGCCCACATCTGGAAAAATATTAGAAGAGATAATTTATAAACATCGAAATAAGGATGTGTATCTCATTGCTCAAGCATATAATGGGAAATATATTGATAATACTGTTAATGATTTTTTAGATTATTCGGCGGGTAAAAAAGCACAGCAAATTAGACTTAATGATAAAACAGTAATGGCAGGAGGAAATGCCGACCTAGTTATATATATTGGTCATGATTATTTAATGGAATCATCATGGCGTGATTATTTACCTGATAGTTGGCGTTGGAATACATTGTCAAAAACAGAGAAAGAAAAACAAAAATTACGTTACGCTGCGGTATTTGCTTGTAAAAGCCAGAAATATTTTACTCCACCATTATCTCGTTTAGGTATTACACCATTAATTTTAACCTTGCATCGAATGGCGCCAGAAGCTTATAGTGTGCATGCAATGATTAACAGCTGGTTAAATGGTGAATCGAAAGATGAAATAAGGTTTAAAGTAGCAAGTGCTTACAGCCAATATCAAAAGTTAAGCAAACCAGCCTTACACATATTTACCACAGAATATAGCCAATAATATTTTTTCAGTAATTTATTTAATTTATTAATAAAAAAGGCGAATAGATATGTTGAAAACACCAAAAATTGTCATCTTAACCGGTGCAGGTATTTCTGCTGAATCAGGGTTATCGACATTTCGTGCCCAAAATGGTTTATGGGAAGGTTATGATGTTAATGATGTCGCGACTTATGAAGGATATATGCGTAATCCGGTCGCTGTTCATTATTTTTATAATATGTTGCGTAGAAAACTACAAAATCCTGAAGTAAAACCTAATACGGCTCATTTTGCTTTAGCGCAATTAGAACAAAAGTTAGGTTCGGATAATGTATTAATTGTTACCCAAAATGTGGATAACTTGCATGAACAAGCTGGTTCTAAAAATATTATCCATATGCATGGTGAATTATTAAAAGTGCGCAATGAAAAAACAGGACAGATAATCGATTGCTATTACGATGTGAATTATCATGAAAATAAATTAATTCGCCCACATATTGTTTGGTTTGGTGAGATTCCACTACAAATGGAAGAAATTTATAACGCACTTTCACAAACAGACTATTTTATTTCGATTGGTACATCAGGTAATGTTTATCCAGCTGCAGGATTTGTTCAAATAGCTAATCAAGCGGGAGCCAAAACTGTTGAACTTAACTTAGAACCAAGTTTAGGGGAAAATTTATTTGAAACAAAAATTTATGGTCCAGCGAGTAAAATTGTACCAGAGTTTGTTAAAAAATTTATATAAACTATTAAATTAGTTTAGCTGTTTTAAATAATTTTTACCGCCAAGGTTATTCATTTGATTACGAATCCATTGCGCTTTTTTTTGTATATGATTATTAGGGTTAGCTGGATTCCATTTTCTAGGGTTAGGTAATGTAGCAGCGAGTAGACTTGCTTGATAAGGCGTTAACTTGTTAGCACTTACTTGAAAATAGTATTGCGAAGCTGCTTCTATACCAAAGATTCCCTCTCCCCACTCAACACTGTTTAGATAAATTTCAAGCGTTCGTCGTTTAGACCAGAGTAACTCAATTTCAAGAGTAAACAAGGATTCAAAACCTTTACGAATCCAACTACGCGAAGGCCATAAAAAAATATTTTTTGCTACTTGTTGACTAATAGTACTGGCACCACGAATTTTTTTATTATTTCGATTATGCTGTAGAGCAAGATCAATTGCTTTAAAATCAAATCCCCAATGATTAGCAAACTTTTGATCTTCAGCAGCGATAACCGCTATTTTTATATGATCTGATATTTGATTCCAATCTTTCCATGTCCGTTGTTGAGTAATATTCCAATGAGTGAGTTTTCTCTCTACCATTAACATAGAACCAAAAGGAGCAACCCATCTTAATAAAAGAACAATTAAAAAAGATAACAGTATAAATCCAATTATCATTTTTTTTGTAATGTTAAAAACTCTTTTTAATAAAGATTTCATGCTTATTCAGATAAAATAAAAAATTAGTGAAATAAGATACGATATATTATTATTTAAATAAATAAATTTTTCTAAACGCAACTATTTAATGAAAATAGCAGAATAAATAAAAAGATAGTGCTGAGATAATTACGGTATAGCATTTTATGGTGTGGAATATTAAAATTTTTCGGATTTAATTTCCTTGGGTTTGGATCCTAAAAAAGATAGTTAATTTTTTAAAATTGTTAAAATGTGTTTGAATCATCTAAAAAATTCATTAAAACTTATAAATTATTGCACTGTTAAAAAAATCTACTAAAATAGTATAAATAACAACTAAAGGAGGGGGGCTATTTTGGATTATTTATATGTAATTTTTCTCAGTATATGCTTGGTTTATTTGTCTTCATTCCGTAGAGGCGGATTTGGAGATAAACGTCCTAAAAAAGTTCCAGGCATTGTTATTTTTCTTTATATCGTTGTAAGTTTCCTCTTTATTGATGAAATGCTTGATATACTTCCTCGAACAGGATGTACCCAAATTATAAATTAGAATCATAATTTTGTTCATACAATAGTATGAACTTTCGATTAACTTTCTAACTGATAGCATCGCTCTAGAGGGTAACAATTTCAGAAATTTAAAATTATTTTAATTAAAATTTTTAATATAGAAATTGTTAACTTTAGCCACGGTTAAGCAAATGGGATTGATCAAGTTATCCGCTAATAAACAATTTGATTGCCAATTTATAGAATTGTTTCGTGAATCAAATGGTTATTTAAGTAGCTTAATTAATAATATATGTTATCTAACCTATTAGATTATCAAATAAATCCAGCTATTCTTGATAAAGAAAAAAATAATGATCGTATTTTATTGCCTGATAATCGAAATGTACTTTTTTAGATTTTTTAAAACTAAATAAATAATCAGAGTTTTGTAAAAGCCCAAATGTTATAGATAATAAATAGTACATTTGGGTTTATTGTTTATATGAGTATAAGCCATTAGTCTGCGTAAATTATGCACAAAATTGGTGATACCTTTATGTCTTGGCTGTTTAATTTGATTTTAATTCAAAATAACTTTTTATAAATTCGGCTATCTGGCTCGGTTCATTGATATTAAGTTTTGGTAAATTAGTCTCTATTGGTTTATCACAGGCAATAGCGACAGTAAAATTATCTATAAAAAGAGGTTTTTGATTTGCGCTTCGGTGGCACATAATTTTAGGAATAGTTTCATCTTTAAATCCCTCAACTAATATAATATCGACATCTGAAAAGTGATTAATTAATGTCTGTATATCAACAGGTTTATCAGGTGTTTCATGAATTAACGCATAACGATTATTACATGCCACGATAGTTTGTAATGATCCAGCTTTATGCAATTTATAACTATCTTTCCCTGGTATATCAAATTCAATATCGTGATGGGCATGTTTTAACGTGGCGACTTTAAATCCTTGCTCAACAAGCAGTGCAATAACTTTTGTTAACAGTGTTGTTTTACCACTGCCGCTATACCCTGTGATTCCAATTATTTTTTTATCATTCATAGACTATGAACTCTAACATGTTATATTAAAGATAAATATTACATCATTTTATACAAGATTAAAGGTAATGATATGTACGATTTTTTAAATGATTATAATCAAACAGTGCACCCTAATTTATTAAAAGAATTTGTTGATATTAATAATAAAAAGTTGAGTGGTTATGGATTAGATGAATGTTGTAATGATGCAATAAATAGCATTAAGAAAATATTAAAATCACCGAATGCCGATGTGCATTTTATGGCAGGCGGAACCATTACCAATTTGACCATGATTTCACATATTTTAAAACCTTATCAGGCAGTTATTGCTGCTGAAACTGGTCATATCAATGTTCATGAAACAGGTGCGATTGAAGCGACAGGGCACAAAGTTGTTACAGTCAAAACTGAAGATGGAAAATTAACACCAGAATTAATTAAACCTGTTTTAGATTATCATTGTGATGAACATATGGTGCAACCTAAACTTGTCTACATTTCAAACACTACCGAATTAGGTACTCTATATACGAAGCAAGAGTTAAAAAAACTGTATCAATTTTGTCAAAAACATCATCTTTATCTTTATTTAGATGGTGCTCGTCTAGCAATGGCCTTGGCGGCAAAAGATAACGATATTACTTTTCCTGATTTGGCTAAATACACTGACGCATTTTATATTGGCGGTACTAAAGTTGGCGCCTTTGCGGGTGAGGCATTGATATTTAATAATCTTTCAATTAATCATGATTTCCGTTTCAATATGAAACAAAAAGGAGCAATACTAGCAAAGAGTTGGATTATAGCTGTACAGTTTAAAGCGTTAATGGAAAATAATCTTTATATTTCGCTTGGTAAGCATAGCAATGATATGGCTGAAAAACTCAAAAATTTGTTTGAGAATGAAGGATTAACATTTGCAGCTAAACCACAATCCAATCAACTGTTTGTTAATTTTCCTAATCAACTTGCCAAAAAAATTATTTCACTGTATGCCCTAGATAATTTAGGCCAAACTGATCCAAGTCATATTGGCTTACGTTTTTGTACTTCATGGGCAACACAAGAAGTAGAAATAGAGAATTTTGCTAAACAGTTAAAGGCGCTACTTAGAAAATAATAATATATTTTTATAAATATATTTGCACGGCTATATAATATAAATTGAAAATATCGCCAACCGATCTGAAAAAAAGGTTAATGTTTGAAAATTACCTCTAGCTTTTAAGATTTTTAATTTATGTTTGAGTTATAAAAGATTATGTTTAATTTTGCACTATATAAACCAACTAAATATGGTTTAATAATAATTACTTGAATGAAATGTTAGCTCTTTCCAGCATTTCTAGAGTATTAATATTAGTAAAGCCTAAAGGATTTTCACTAAAATCAACAGCGATAGCATTAATTTGCTTAAGAAACAGCATAAGCTTACGATCTCCGTTGTCTAAATATTTTTTTAGTTGGGGGATGATATTTTTATGGATCAATAAAATAGTAGGGTGATCATTTTCTCCATCGAAAGGGTAAATCGCTTGATGGGTTGCTGTAAATTTTGCTAAACGATCGATAAGATCTTCAGGTAAAAAAGGCGTATCACAGCTCACAAATAAATTCCAATCTGTTGTACTTCTTAATAAGCCACTATAAATCCCTGATAAAGGTCCTAAAAATCCTTTTAAATCATCACAAAAAACAAAATAGCCTAATGAACTATATAGATCTGCATGTCGATTACAATTAATCATAACCAAATTGACTTGAGGTTTAATACGATCAATGACATGTTGATAAAGCGGTTTTCCTGCTAACAACATTAAACCTTTATCCTTACCATTCATACGGTTACTTTGCCCACCGGCTAAAATAATTGCAGTAATTGACAGTTTTCGCATAAATTATTTCTCTTTTACATTGCCAAAAAACAAAATAGCATTACTATATAGCAAAGTTATTTTTTAGTCGCAAATAACCTATATCAGCAGTTTATGATATCTTTCTAAATGCACTATTTAAATTTAAAGTCGAGTATATAATAGAGACCTTTTAATATATAGATAGTAAAGTAAAGATTAACATAAAGGTTTATATTATCACTTTCAACTTAGTTGAATATTTAATAAGGTAGTTATTATGAAATGTCATCGTATAGATGAGTTAATAGAGTTATTACAACCAGCATGGGAAGCAGATTCAGATCTGAATTTATTGCAACTTTTAGATAAATTGGGTAAAGAAGCTGGTTTTGACGGTGACCTAAAAGATTTGAGTGATGAAGTGCTAATTTATCATTTAAAAATGCGTAACTCAGATAAAAATGAAGCAATACCTGGGTTAAAAAAAGATTATGAAGATGATTTTAAAACCGCATTGTTAAAAGCCCGCGGAATTATTAAAGAATAAGGAGAATGAATTAGATGAAAAAAACGCTTATTGCTATGGGTGTATTGTTATTTTCGGTAAATTGTTTTGCGGATGATTCTTCGACAAATGCAATATCAAATACATCCCAAATCACTGCAACAACACAAGCACCAATTGAAGAGGGTAAACAATATATTGTATTACCAACTTATCCATCACCTGAAAAAGAAGTCATTGAATTCTTCTCGTTTAATTGTCCTAGTTGTTTTCGATTCGAAACAAAATATCATGGTACGAACCTTATAGCTAAAGCTTTACCAGAAGAGATGAAAGTTAAACGTTATCACTTATTGGACTTTGGATCGCTGGCTATGGAATTATCTGAAGCATGGGCGATAGCTAACGTTCTTGGCATAGAAGATAAAGCATCGGAAGCACTTTATAATGCAGTACAAAAAGATAGAACAATAAAAACGGCTGATGATATTAAGATAGTATTTGCAAAATTAGGCGTTGATGAGGAAACTTATGAAAAAACTAAAAATAGTTTCTTAGTAAAAGCATTTATGGCTCAACAAGCTGACGCTATTAAAGAAATGCAACCGTCATCTATTCCTTCTATTATTGTTAATCGTAAATTTTATATTAATTCTTCTGGTTTAGATACATCAAACGATGATGCTTATATAGCTGATTATGTTAGAGTTGCAAATTTTTTAGCTAGTTTAGATCCTAATGTTAAAGTTGACGCAAAAAAGAAAAAATAATTAAAGGATATGAGTGTTAATAGTCGATATAGAATAAAAGATTATTAAAAGACTCAAGTTTTAGTAAGTATTTAAAGCCTTTACGTGAAGAAATTCAGTAAAGGCTTTTTTGTAACTATTAAAGTTACTCTCGTTCTAAAGCATAAATTGGATCGAGCTTTGCAGCACGTTTGGCAGGAAAATAACCAAAAATAATACCAATGATACTTGAGCAACTAAATGCCGCAACAATAGCTATGGATGAAAAACTCATAGCAAAAGATGTAACTAACACATTAAAAATAAATCCAACAACAAATGACAGTAAAATGCCTATTATTCCACCGGTTAAACATACTAATACTGCTTCAATTAAGAACTGTTGCAAAATGTCACTTGAGCGTGCTCCAACTGCCATACGAACACCGATCTCTCGTGTTCTTTCGGTGACTGAAACGAGCATGATATTCATTACACCAATACCGCCAACAATAAGTGAAATTAATGCAATGGTTGACACTAATAGCGTCAAGACCCAAGCTGAAGAATTTATTGTTTCACGCACATTGTCTGAATTAAAAATGAAAAAATCTTTAGTGCCATGCCTTTGTAACATAATTCGATTAACGGCTTGCTCTGCAATCGACAAATCAATATTATCATTAATGCGCACAGTAATGCTTCTTAATGGAGTTTGCCCAACCATACGATTGATAACAGTCGTATAAGGTAACCAAACATTTAGACTCTCATTACTACCAAATCCTTGCTGTTGCCTTGTAGCAACTCCAATAATTTTAACTGGTAGCTGACCGACCATTAAAATTTTTCCGATTGGATCTTCATTTGCAAATAATCGCTTTACTGTGTTTTCATCGATTACGGCATCTTGTGCCGAATTATCAATGCTAGTTTGATTAAAAGAGACACCTTGTGTAATATCATAACCACGAACAGCAAAAAATTGCTCACCGACACCGTTAACAGTCCCTGTTACTGCTAGATTATTAATTCTGAAATAAACACTGGTTGATAGGTTAGGAGTAGTACTATGGACAAAACTTTGCTGAGCTAAAAAATCAGCATCCGATGAGCGTAAAGTTGTAATTTTATCTGCATTACGATCACCAAAACCATTACCAGCATAAATTTCTAATGTACTTGTCCCCATAGAATTAATATTTGATAAGATTTTTTGTTTTGTTCCTTGTCCTAATGCCACCATTGAAACTACAGAAGCGATACCGATAATAATACCTAACATCGTTAAAAAGGTACGTAATCGTTGTGAACACATTGATAAAATTGCCATTTTGAAAGCATCACGAAAACGATAATATTTTGCTCGAAAATTATCTTGAGTTTTAGCTTGTTCAATTTGTTTAACTTGGCGATTGTCGTTAATTTCTGATTGATAATTAGGATTGATTGAATCTGAAATAATATTGCCATCACTAATTTCAATGATTCGCTGTGCGCTTTGGGCAATATTTGCATCATGAGTGACAATAATAACTGTATGACCTTGACTGTGCAGTTCGCGTAGTATCGTCATAACTTCTAGGCCACTTTTACGATCAAGTGCACCTGTTGGCTCATCGGCTAAGATGATTTGCCCACCATTTATTAGAGCACGACCGATACTAACACGTTGCTGTTGTCCACCCGATAACTGATTAGGTTTATTGTGAATTTTATCCGCTAGCCCTAAACGAGTTAAAATTTCGGTAGCACGTTCTTGTCTCTCTTCATCATTGACACCAGCATAGATTGCTGGAATTTCAACATTCCCTTGAGCAGTTAATGCATTTAACAGATGATAGCGTTGAAAGATAAAACCAAAATGTTCACGACGTAGTTCAGCCAATTCATCAGGCGACAATTTACTGGTAATTCGACCACTTATAGTATAAGTACCGGTAGTCGGTTTGTCTAAGCATCCTAAAATATTCATTAAGGTAGATTTACCGGAACCCGATGCACCAATAATTGCCACCATTTCCCCAGCGTTAATTGTTAAATTTATACTTTTAAGAACTTGTATGGTTGAATCCCCTGCAGGGAATTCACGAACAATATTTTCAAGCTTAATTAGAGGTGTGTTTTTGTTTGCCATAATTAGAATCGCATCCTTGGCCCTTTTGCATTACTACTTAGTGATGCACCATTAGTGCTACTAACTATAACGGTATCCCCTTCTTTAATACCTGATTTTATTTCGACATTTATATTATTATTAATGCCTACTGTAACTTCTCGTTCTTCAATTTCGTTACTTTTATTTAATAGATAAACAATGGCTTTATTGTCTGCTAGATTTTTTTGGAGAGCTTGAGATGGAATAGTCAATACATCTTTTGCTGAAGATAATACAATGTAGACTTGTGCTGTCATGGATATACGTAAAATACGATCTGGATTATCAACATCAAATAACCCATTATAGTAGATAGCACTTTTCGTTGTTGATGAACTTGAACTTGTTGTCGTTTCGGTATTAATTGAATCTGGAGCTGGTTCAATTGCGCGTAATGTTAAACCATCAAAACGCTTATTGGGTAGGCCTAAAATTGTAAAATAGACTGGCATACCTTTTTTAACATTAATGACATCGGCTTCCGAAATTTGAGCTTCAATCGTCATTTTATCAAGTTGAGCAACTTTTACGATGGTCGGTGCACTTTGTACTGAGTTAACGGTTTGACCTTGATCAACGGGAATTGCCACAATCACACCATCAATCGGCGAACGAATTTTGGTATAACCTAAATTAACTTTGGCGGTATCTACAGCAACTTGAGCATTTACAATATCTGCATCAAGGGCTGCAATATCGGCTTTAATTGCATCAAGATCAGCTTTTGCTGCATCTAAATCTGATTGAATACCAACGCCTTTATTAACCAATTTTAATTGGCGCTCATAAGTTAACTGGTAGTTTACCAATTTTGCTTTTTTAGATTTGCGTTGCGCTTCTAAACTATTAAGGGATGCTTCGGATTGCTTTAGATCATTATTTTGTTTTAGATCGTCAATCTCGGCAATCATATCACCTTGTTTAACTTCGTCGCCTAACTCAACATAAAGCTTTTTGATTTGTCCTGAAACTTGAGCCCCAACGCTTACTTGTTTAAAAGCACTAATTGTACCGTCTGCTAGAACTGATTTTTCAATGTTACCTTTGGTAACGGGGGAAGTAATATAATTAACAGTTGTTTCTGTTGGAAATATAATTAATTTCGCAATAAAGAAAATTACGAAAATAATGATTGCTATTACTATATATTTAATTTTAATGAACTTTAACAATCTTTTCATCCTTTGAATTTGTTATTATTGTAGTATTACATATTTTATCGCAATAATTTAAACGATATTAATAATTATTCCTAATAAACTGTAATGAATATGAAAATAAATAAAACGATATGAAATAAAAAGTAATCTAGTTTATCTTTTTCTTAAAAAATTAATAATAGAAAGATGTTATTGAATTTATAGAAAAAAAAAGATTATTCTAGTAATATGTAGCCACTAACCCTAATTTATACATGTAATTAGATAAAAACAGTATACAGAAGTCTTTTTGAAAATGCGTATTTTATTTTCTATTGCACTGTTTTTTATTAATAAATTAATAGAAATCTATTTAAAAAGTATCCTTGTGTGGAGCTCAATAAATGTCTTTTCAAAAACAACAATCCACGTTAGATAATGCCTTAACTTTGCTTGAAATAATTAGCCATTATTCTTCTGGAATATCTTTGGCCGAAATCGTTAAACTAAGTCGGATGGCAAAAACAACAGTATTTAGAATTTTAGACATATTAAAAAAAAGACAATATCTCTGCTATGACGCCTCCACTGAAAAATATTTTTTAGATGTAAAAGCTTTTGAGTTAGGCGTCAAAGGATTGATGAATATATCTTTAGTGGGTATATCAATTCCTTTTTTAAAAAAACTTGCTGCAAAGCTTAATGAAACCTGCTTTTTAGCGGTCTATCATGATGGCAGTGTTATCTATTTGTATAAAGCCGAAGGTGAACTTGCTGTTAAAACCAACTCACATATTGGTAGCCGAATGCCAGTATATTGTACTGGACTGGGTAAATCATTATTAGCTTATCAACCGTTAGTTGAAATTAATAAAGTTTTAAGTCGTCCACTAGTTCAATTCACCAGTAAAACCATTGTTGACCGAGAAGCCATCCATAATAGCTTAGCAAAGGTGTGTATTGATGGTTATTCTATGGATGATGAAGAAGTTGAAGAAGGCTTAACGTGTATTGCTGTACCAATCTTTATTAAGCAAAATAAAGTAGTAGGGGCAATAAGTGTTGCTGGATCTTCTTTTAGAATTATTCAGAAAAAAGAACTTATCATTAGTGAATTAAAAAGTATCTCATCATCTATATCGGTTGAACTAAAAAAGAAGAATTAACTTTATCTAAATGTTGAATTCATTTTATCTATTTTTTAAAGGTTTAAAACCATGATCCAAAAAGAGACAACTTCAGCAATAGATAAAGCCATTGCTGTTTTAGATGTAATTAGTAATTGTGCAGCAGGTGTAACAATTACTGAAATAATTGAAGCCACTAAACTTAATAAAATTATAATAAAGAAGATTCTAAACACATTGCTTGATCGTGAATATGTTTTTTTAGATGAAAAATCAGGTAAATATACTCTAGGTTTTAAATCGTTAGAGCTTGGAATATCCAGTCTTGTCAATGTTAATATTGTCGATATAGCGATTCCACATGTTAAATCGCTTTCAAATACAATCAATGAAACCTGTTTTTTAGGGGTTTATAATAGTGGCAATGTAGTCTATCTATATAAGAGTGAAGGTAACAATGCTATTCATACTAGTTCCAATTTAGGTCATATGCGACCGGCCTATTGTACAGGATTAGGTAGAATATTACTTGCTCATCAATCACAAGACGAGATTGAACGCATTTTACAATCATCATTGCCACAATATACACAAAAAACCATAACCGATTCACAGCAACTCAATGAACTATTAGCTAAAGTTCGTCGTGAAAATATCGCTTATGATTGGGAAGAAGTTGAAGAAGGTCTTGTTTGTGTTGCTTCCGGCATATTTAATTATAGTAACGAGGTTGTAGCAGCTTTAAGTATTGCTGGTCCTAGCCATCGAATGCATAATCAAATTGAAAAATGCGCCTCTTTATTAAAAGAGACGACAAAGTTGATTTCTAAACGATTAGGGTACATTTCGACATAACATTTGGATTAAAATAATTTTTAACTTCTGGTTAAACAGATATTAGATTATTCATTGCTTCATAAGGTATGATTGCACCACGATATTGAATAACTGTTGCTGCTAAATCATGTCCTTGCTTAATTGCTGCCTTAATTGAACCACCGAGTAACCTAATTGATAAATACCCTGCACTAAATGAGTCTCCGGCAGCCGTTGTATCAACAATTTTTTGCTTAGCAATAATATTTGCTGGAACTTCTACACGATCATTTGCCGTCGCTACAATACAACTTTCACTTCCTCTTTTAATAATGATCTCTTTTACGCCCAATTTACGACTACGAACAATACTATCTTCATAATTATCATTTCCCCATAGCAGATATTCATCTTCTTGGGTTAAAAATGCGATATCGGTATAGGATAGAATTTTAGAATAGACGTTTTGAGCGTACTCCTGACTACGCCATAATCGTGGGCGATAATTATTATCAAAAATCACTTTACCACCGTTAGCTTTGAACGTTTCTAACAATTCAATGAGCTTATCTATACTGTATTCATCTAAAATAGCAACACTAATACCGCTTAAATGAATGTAATCAAATTTAGTTATTGTTTTACATATTTGTTGTGTTTGTTCAGTCTGTAACCAAAATTTTGCTGCAGCATCGTTTCGCCAATAATAGAAAGATCGTTCACCATGGCTATCGGTAACAATGGCATATAATCCAGGCATTTTATTATCCATTTGTTGAATAAGATTGGTTTTAATGTTTTCCTTTTGCCATTGATTCAACATTTCTTGGCTAAATGGATCAACGCCAAGACCCGTTACATAGTAAATTGCTGCTTGATTGTCAGTAAATAACCGAGACAAATAAACTGAAGTATTTAACGTATCTCCACCAAAGCCTCTTGTCGTTATCTTATCTTTAATTGAGAGTTCAATCATGCACTCGCCAATTACTGCTATATTTATGGTCATTACTTGTCCTTATCAGATATTATTGGTAATTGAAATTACGTAATTAGATCTCATGTGGCATTATTTCCACCATAAGTGGTCAACTAATCTAGGCTGACTTTAACGACCACTTTACGAATTTTTTCAGTTTTTCCACCGACAATACAAAGAGGTTTATGTACTTCGTATGGGTAAAAAATTACAAAATCTTTTGGTTGTAATACAAACATGGTTTCTTCTATTGGCGCTTTCACAAAGGCAATATCCCCATTGATAAGCTTATCTTCAATTATTTCGCTATGAGGGGGTAAAGTTGATACAGCCATGCCTTCTTGACCAGATAATACAATTTGAATATCAATGTATTTAGCATGATATTCATATTTACCTTCTTCTTGCGTTCGGGATAACGTTTCTGAAACCATATAAAAAACTTTATCACCATCAATTGAGTACCGACCATTTTCGGTATTGTCATTTATCTGTTGTTTTACTAATTCTATTGCATGTTTTAATTTTTGAGGTAAATAAGGGGTTAAATCCAAATGTTCAATATTGCCAATAATCATTGTGATCTCCTTGAAAAGTTAATTATTGGCTGTAACAGCTAGCCAATAATTAAGCCAAAATACATGTAAATTTATATTGAATTATCTGCCTAACCAGCCGCCATCTACCGCAATGGTAAATCCATTAATATAATCGGATGCTGAGGAAGATAAAAATACAGCTGCACCCCCTAAGTCTTCAGGGTTACCCCAACGCCCGGCAGGGATCCGTTCTAGGATCTGGCGATTACGAATTTCATCATTCATTAAAGCAGTATTCATTTCTGTTGCGATATAACCAGGGGCGATACAGTTGATTGTGATACCTTTTGATGCCCATTCATTGGATAAAGATTTTGAAAACCCTGCCACCGCTGATTTTGCTGCTGTATAAGCGGGAATGGTATATCCACCTTGAAAAGCAAGTAATGAAGCAATATTAACAATTTTCCCGTATCCTCTTTCAAGCATATGTTTACCTACTTGTTGGCACATAAAAAATACAGCATTCATATTAATATTAATAACCAGATCCCAATCATGCTTAGGAAAATCCACAGAGGGATAGCGCCGTTGTATACCAGCATTATTGATTAAGATATCAATGTGCTGGTATTTTTGAATAATACTGGAAATGAGGTCGGCATACTGCTCAAAATGAGATAAATCAAAAGTAATGGTTTCACAAGTTACATTATATTTTTGTATCTCTTGTTCGGTTTGCTCATCTCGTGTGACATCAATAATGATGATGTTAGCTCCGGCATTGGCTAAACTCATTGCTAAAGACTTACCGATTCCCCGTGATGCACCTGTAACAATTGCATTTTTACCTGTTAAATCAAATGGATTTTTATTTTTCATAATGATATACCTTAATTTTTTATATTTTTATTAATCTGCAAATTTAAACAATGTTTTAATCACATTCTCACCCGTTAATGCATTAGCAAACCCTTGTGTTGCCTCTTCTGGAGTTAATATGGTGAGTAATTTTTTATATGGAAAATCTTGTTGTATAAATTTGATTGCAGTTTCAAAATCTCTGGCTTCATATACTCGAGTACCAATAATCGTGAGTTCTTTAAATTCAATGTCGAGTAATTTAAATTCTGTTGGTTTTTTATATGAGCCTACAATTTCGATTGTTCCTTGAACTTTAACTAAATCAGTTAATTGCAAAGCAACGGATGGATGTGCGGCACAATCATAAACAATATCAGCGCCTATATGATTGGTTAATTTTAAAACAGCAGTTAAAACATCTTCCTGTTTAGGATTAATGACGATAAAACCAAGTTCTTTGGCTAAATTAATACGGAAATCATTGGTTTCGATAACAATAACTTGTTTTGCGCCAGCAAGCTTTAGTACACTGGCAACACATAATCCAATGGTACCGGCACCAAAAACGACCACTGAATCACCAACCTTAAATGGCGTTCTTGATACAGCATGAATACCTACCGCTAATGGTTCAACAAAGGCACCTAAATTCATTGGAAAATCATCAGGTAGTATATGTATTTTGCTTTTATCTACTTTTACATATTCAGCCATACCACCTGCAGTATCAATACCATACAGTTTAAGCGTTTTACAAACATGGCTATTACCAGATTGACACGCTGAACATTGACCGCAGGAAATAAGCGGACGAACACATACTTTCGTTCCTGTTGGTAATTGTTCATCACCATTGACGACATACCCTGAAAATTCATGACCTAATACTAAAGGCGCTTTTGCTCTTGGATGTACACCAAGATAAATATTGAGATCAGAACCACAAATTCCAGCATGACTTACTTTAATTAGTACTTCGTTTTCATTAACTGATGGCTTGGATGTTTGTTCACAAACTACATTATTCGGTCCTTTATAAATTATTGCTTTCATTATTTATTTCCTTGATTTACTTTTAATTGTTTAGGCAATATAAAGGTTTTTCACCTTTAGCTAATCGGATAGCTTCTTGTGCAGCTTTACGTTTTAAATCTTTTTGGGACTGTTCGGAATACCAAGCTGCATGCGGGGTTGCAATAAAATTATCCAACTCGAATAACTTTCTATCTGTAGGGGGTTCATGCATAAATACATCAAGCGCTGCACCTGCAATTGTCTTATTTAATAAGGCATGATAAAGCGCCTCTTCATTTACAATGCCTCCTCTTGCGGTATTAACTAAATAGCAATTTTTTTTCATTACTGAAAATTGCTCATAACTAATTAAATTTTGTGTTTGTTTAATTAGCGGCAGATTAAGTGAAATAATGTCTGACTCAGTTAATAATTTTTCAAAGTTAACGCACTCGATAAAATCGGGAAGATCTTCTTGCTTCGCTAGGGGATCAAAACCAATGACTTTAAGTCCAATGCCATGTAGTTTTTTAGCTAATGAAAGGCCAATTCTACCTAATCCGATAATACCCGCTGTTTGTTCTTGTAAACGATAGATTGGAATTGCTTTCTCATAAGCCCAAATCCCCTTTTTTGTATCATTAACAAATAATGGCAATTTTCTTGTTAGCGCCATGATGAGTGATAAGGCATGATCTGCCACTTCATTGGTACCATAATCAGGCACATTGCAAACTGCGACATTATTTTTTGTTGCAGATTCAATATCAATAGTATTGACACCAACGCCGTAGCGTACAACACCCTTTAAATTTTTTAGATTACTTAAAACATCATCCGATATGGTTGCATATTGTAAAACTAAAGCATCAGCATCATGACAATATTTAATAATATCAGCTGGTTGCGTAATGTTTAGTATGGCAAAATCGACACCATTTTTTGTAAAAGTTTGTTTTTCTATTTCCATGGATTCATGGTCACAATCTGTAATATAAATCTTCATCTATTCTCCTTAATTAAATCGGAATAACATTCCTAAATAATATTAATTAAGAATTTAAAAGAATAGTATTCCATTTTATTGTTATTGTGATCGTAATCACATAAAACTTTAATATTAAAAAATATCAATATAAATATAAATTAAATTATTTTAATTAGTTATATGTTATTTCTGTCGTTCTTTACTGTAAGTTTTTTTATCCTCTTTGCTATATAAAAATTATTTAGTTGCTTTTTGTTTATTTATTTTTATTAAAAAAAGAAATTAAAATAATATTAATTTTCAATTAATTATTTTTTATTTGGTGATGTCTATCACAAAACTATTAAGCAAATTTGATTTTATTTTATTATTTTATATATTCAAAAAAGGAATGTTATTCCGAATATTTTAATTATGCTTGGTGTTAATTGGATAATCTAAATTAATTAATTTAAATCATGTTGTTATTTTTAAGGGATAGATAATGAAAATAAAAAAATTTATTGATCAAATACCTGGAGGACTAATGTTAATCCCTCTTTTCTTGGGGGCATTATGTAATACATTTTTTTCAGGAGGAGGTAAATATTTAGGCTCTTTTTCAAATGGTTTGATTTCTGGCACGATACCTATTTTGGCTGTTTGGTTTTTTTGTATAGGTGCATCTATAGAATTAAAAGCAACAGGCATGATGTTAAGAAAATCAGGTGTATTAGTTGTAACTAAAATTGCTACAGCTTGGGTTGTTGCGCTAATTGCTGGCACTTTTTGGAGTAAAGGTTACATGGTCGAAGGAGGCATATTTGCTGGATTTTCTATTATTGCACTCGTTGCTTCAATGGATATGACTAATGGAGGATTATATGCCGCCTTAATGAACCAATATGGCTCAAAAGAAGAGGCCGGTGCGTTTGTTTTAATGTCTTTAGAATCTGGACCACTTATGACAATGGTTATTCTTGGTACTTCTGGTGTAGCTTCGTTTGAACCAAGACTATTTATCGGCGCAGTATTACCATTTTTAATTGGTTTTATGTTAGGAAACTTAGATTCTGATCTGCGTAAACTATTCGGTAGTGCCGTACAAACATTAATTCCATTCTTTGCGTTTGCACTTGGTAACAGCATAAAACTACAAGTCATTTTTGAAACAGGATTAGCGGGTATTTTACTGGGTTTACTGGTGATCGTAATTACTGGTATTCCACTTATTTTGGCTGACAAATTCTTAGGTAAAGGTAACGGTACGGCAGGTGTTGCAGCATCAAGCTCGGCAGGCGCAGCAGTTGCAACGCCTTTATTAATCGCTGAAATGGTACCCGAATTCGCGCCTGTTGCCTCAGCAGCTACAGCAATGGTTGCAACCAGTGTGATTGTCACATCAATTATTGTGCCAATTATTACATCAATCTGGGCAAAAAAATTCAGCCCTAACTTTGTTAAAAATGATACAATCTAAGTTGATTTTTAAAACAAAAATTCGAATAAAACAATTGAATTAATTTATTAACAAAGGAGAAATAAAATGAATAAACTATTAAGTCTAGTATTACTAATGGTGCTATCTATTGGCAGCTGTTATGCAGCAACATCAAATAATCAATCTACTGTAGAACAAGCGGTAGAAACCATGCGTTTAGCGATGCTTAATGCCGATAAAACTCAATTAGAAAATGTGGCTTTACCTTCATTAACTTATGGTCATTCAAACGCGGTTATTGAAGATAAGGCTGAGTTTGTGGATGCTATTGTCAGTGGTCGTTGGGGATTTATTACACTTGAATTTCAAGATCAATCCATTATTACCGAAGGTGATACAGCAATTGTTCGTCATGTATTTTCTTCTGATATGAATAATAGCGGCAAAAAAATTAAAGTTAAACTTGGTGTGATGCTAGTGTTTAAAAAAATTGGCGAGGATTGGAAATTATTAGCCCGTCAATCCTATCAACTTCCGCAATAATTATTCAAAATATTAAAATGTTTTGATTTCGATAAGAAATAATAGAAGCGTTGTTGATCAGTATTTAGGGGGTCAATAGCGCTTAAAATTATCAATTATTTAATTAAAAAAATAGTTATATTCCATTTATAACATTATTCTCACTAATTTGGTTAAGTTTTTATACTCAAACATATACTCAAACATATAGTTAACCTGAAACTTTTTGACAAAAATTGACCTTGTTAATCAGTGATAATGTGATCTTTATTCGGAATTATTGGTGATTGCGCTATAATGACGCCAATTTTTTTCAGTTAATAAAGATAGTAAAGAGCATGGCGTTAAAAATAACCAACAAATGTATTAATTGTGATATGTGCGAGCCTGAATGCCCTAATGAGGCAATCTCAATGGGCTTTGATACCTATGAAATTGATCCCAATAAATGTACAGAATGTGTTGGCTATTATGATCACTCCACATGCCAGCGTGTTTGCCCAATTCAAAATGCTATTATTGCAGATCCCGAGCATGTTGAAACACAAGAAGAACTATTAGCCAAATTTGAACGACTTAAGCACTCATCTTAAATCAAAAAGCTTTAACTTCTATTCGTAGTTCTTTAGGAATTTCAAAAGTAATATTTTCTAAAATACCATCGGTTTCAATAAGTGATGTGCAACCTAAACCTTTTAAATGCTCGATAACTTGCTGCACTAAAATATCTGGTGCTGATGCACCCGCGGTTACTCCAATTGTCCGTGCGTTGACTAACCACTCTTGTTGAATATCCGACGCATAATCGATTAAATAAGCATTTTTGCTGCTTCGTCGTGCGAGCTCTGCTAAACGATTTGAATTCGATGAGTTTTTAGATCCAACAACTAAAACAATATCTGCACGAGATGACAATTGTTTAACCGCTTGTTGGCGATTGGTTGTGGCGTAGCAAATATCATTTTTACGAGGGCTACGAATATTTGGAAAGCGTTGTTTTAACGCGGCAATAATTTCGGCTGTATCATCAACAGATAAGGTTGTCTGAGTGGTAAAACAGAGATGATTTTCATCTTTAATTTTTAACTTATTTACATCTTCAATCGATTCGATTAAATAGATACCACCTTGGGGATTATTATATTGGCCCATAGTACCATCGACCTCAATATGACCAGCATGACCGATTAAAATGACCTCTTCACCTCGATAACTTGATCGAGCTACTTCCATATGCACTTTGGTTACTAATGGACAAGTTGCATCAAAGATGCGCAATTTACGTTGTTTGGCTTCTTCTCGAACCGCTTTAGATACGCCATGCGCTGAGAAAATAAGAATGGTATTATCAGGTACTTCATTAATATCTTCAATGAATATTGCACCTAACTGCTTAAGACGATTAACTACATAACGATTATGCACCACTTCATGGCGGACATAAACAGGAGCACCAAAAAGTTCAATGGCTCGCTCAACGATGGTAATTGCGCGATCAACACCAGCACAAAATCCACGAGGATTAGCTAAAATTATTTGCATATTACTCAGCAGTCTGTTTAGGTTTTTTATAGTTACAAAAAATAAATAATCCAATGCCTATACAGATAGCGCAATCTGCAATATTAAAAGTTGGATAGTGCCAACTACCAAAATTAACATCTAAAAAATCAACCACAAAACCATGGTAAAGGCGATCGAATAAATTACCTAATGCTCCACCTAAAATTAGTGATAATGAGAAATTTTCTAATTTTTTTTGGCGTGAATTACGATAGAGCATATACATAATGACAACGCTGATAATCAAGGCAATAGCAACTAGCATTTCACGTTGTCCCTCGAAAAAACTAAACGCTGCGCCGATATTACGTACATAAGTAATAGAGAAGAACGGTAAAAGATTTACTGATTCAAACAGAGAAAATTTATCAATAATAAAAAACTTACTTGCGATATCAATTACAAAAATCACAATTGTAACGAGTAACCAGTAAAGTCCATTATCTTTTTTCATATAGTATGCTCATTATTATATTTCCGCCGACAGGTGTCGGCGGTAAAAATATTGAATTGCTATAGATTTTCCTCTATAGCGGTTTTTAAATGTCAAATTATGAATGACTAGGCGAAATGTCTAACTTCACCCTTACCATTAATATTTTCTTCACAGCGTTTACATAAATGCGTGGTTGGATCGTTATCGATAGTATAGTGCCAGCAACGAGGACATTTATCGCCTTGTGCTTTAGCTAGTTCAATTTTTAATCCATCAATATCACTTTGTACTGCATCTGCTGGTGCCGCTTGTAATGGCTTAACACTCGCTTGTGAGGTGAGTAATACAAAGCGTAATTCGTTTTCTAGTTTAGCTAAAGTTGCCATGATATCTTCATTAGCATAAAGGGTTACCGCAGCTTCAAGAGCCCCACCTATCACTTTATCATTACGACCTTGCTCAAGCACTTTATTTACTTCACTACGAATCGCTAAAATTTGTGCCCAATATTCACTATTTAATGTTTCACTTTCTGATAATGTAAATAGTTTTGTATACCATTCATCTTCAAAAACAAATTCTTGTTTTTCTGCTGCTGGTATATATTGCCAAATTTCATCTGCAGTGAAAGATAAAATTGGGGCAATCCAACGTACCATCGCTTGTGCAATATGATATAGCGCAGTTTGACAACTATGACGAGCAACACTATCACTTTTAGCCGTATATTGACGATCTTTGATGATATCTAAATAGAAAGAGCCCATTTCGATTGAGCAAAATTGCATAATACGTTGTACAACTTTGTGGAAATCATAGTTTTCATAAGCCTGAATGATTTGTTCTTGGGCTTCTTTAGCCATACTCACTGCCCAACGATCAAGTACAACCATATCTTCTGGTTTTATCATATCTTTGGCTGGATCGAAACCATTTAAGTTTGCCAGTAAAAAACGTGCAGTATTACGGATACGACGATAGCTATCCGCAGCGCGTTTAATGATTTCATCTGAATAGCTCATTTCGCCTGAATAGTCGGTAGAGGCAATCCATAAACGTAAAATATCGGCCCCTAATTTATTCATAACTTCTTGTGGAGTCACAATGTTACCGAGTGATTTAGACATCTTACGACCTTGTCCATCAACCACAAAACCGTGAGTTAAAACTTGTTTGTAAGGTGCTTTGTTATCAATAGCTGTTGATAACATTAATGATGACATAAACCAACCGCGATGCTGATCGGATCCCTCTAAATACATATCGGCTTCGTGTCCTGCAAATTCAGGACGAACACCAACCACTGAATAGAAAGTTGATCCTGAATCAAACCATACATCTAATGTGTCGGGTACTTTACGGTAATCATCGGCATCAGGGCCAAGTAGATCTTTAATATCGGCATCCCACCAAGCTTGAATCCCATTTTGTTCAACTAATTTAGCTACTTTTTCAACAAGTTCTAAAGTATCTGGATGTAGCTCTTCCGTTTCTTTATGTACAAATAGCGTCATTGGTACGCCCCATGTACGTTGGCGAGAAATACACCAGTCAGGGCGATTTGCTACCATGGTTTCAATACGTGCTTGTCCCCAATCTGGGATCCAACGGACTTGTTTAATCTCTTTTAATGATTGAGCACGTAAACCTTGTTTATCCATGCTGATAAACCATTGTGGTGTTGCACGGTAGATAACAGGGGTTTTATGTCGCCAACAGCATGGGTAGCTATGTTCAATATTTTCAAAATGTAGTAACGCATTGCGTTCTTTTAATAGTTCAACTACTACTTTATTGGCTTTAAAAACAAATAAACCATCTAAACCAGCGCCAGTTCCCGGTAAGTAACAACCATTTCCTCCAACAGGATTAGCGACTTCAAGACCATATTTTTGACCGACAATAAAGTCTTCAGCACCGTGTCCAGGTGCGGTATGTACAGCACCTGTACCTGCATCAACCGTAACATGTTCACCAAGAACAATTGGTTCATCAAAATCAAGGAAAGGGTGTTTGAAACGTAGTAATTCAAGATCCTTACCATGGCAAGAACCTAAAATTGTCCAATCAGTGATATCGGCACGTTTCATTACTGATTCAACTAATTCTGCTGCCAAAATTAAGCATTCTTTATCGTTGATCTGTACTAGTTGATATTCTACCGTTTCATTAAGTGCGATTCCTCGGCTAGCAGGAAGAGTCCAAGGTGTTGTTGTCCAGATAATGGCATTAATCGTTAAATCAGTATTAATACCGAATTTATTCGCTACCGCTTGATTATCGGTTGCTTTAAATTTTACATCAATTGCAGGTGATGATTTATCGTAATATTCTACTTCCGCTTCCGCTAATGCAGACATACAGTCAGTACACCAATAGACAGGTTTAGCACCCTTTACTAAATGCCCATTTTTTATTACTTTACCTAATGCACGAATAATATTTGCTTCAGTATCGTAATTCATTGTGCGATAAGGGTTTTGCCAGTCACCTAATACGCCCATTCGGATAAAGTCGGCTTTTTGTAGTTCAACTTGCGAAGCGGCATAATCACGACAAATTTGACGAAATTCAGCAGGCGTTACTTTTACGCCTGGTTTCCCGACTTGTTCTTCAACCTTTTGCTCAATGGGTAAACCATGACAATCCCATCCTGGAATATACGGGGAGTCATAACCACTTAACCCTTTTGATTTTATGATAATGTCTTTAATAATTTTATTGACAGCATGACCAATATGAAGTTTACCGTTTGCATAAGGAGGGCCATCATGCAAAATAAAGGCTTTTTTACCTTTTTTTACTTGGCGGATTTTACGATAAAGCTCTTTATCATACCAATTTTGCAACATCGCAGGTTCACGTTTAGCAAGATCGCCTCGCATTGGAAACCCAGTTTCCGGTAAATTCAATGTATTTTTATAATCTGTCATGCTGATTTATTCCAGTTAATTTTGTTGATACTACTTTTTAATTGGTTAATTTTGCACTGATCTCTTTCGCAGTGCAAATATCTTGTGTTATTTGTTCTTTTAAGTCTGACAATGAATCAAATTTTTTCTCATCACGTAATTTATAAACAAAGGTAACGTCTAAATATTGTCCATAAATATCACCTGAAAAGTCAAACAGATTCACCTCTAATATTGCTTTTTTGCCTTGAATTGTGGGTCTTATCCCTATGTTGGCAATACCCTGATAATCTTGATTACTACAGCAGTTTTTGACTTTAACCAGATAAACACCTTGTAGCGCTGGTTTTTTGCGATGTAGATGAATATTGGCTGTGGGAAACCCTAATTGTCTAGCTAAAGCATTGCCATGTATTACACGCCCTTCAATAGTATAATCACGTCCTAAAAGGCAATGTGCTAATTTAAAGTCGCTATTTAATAACGCTTCTCGCACCGCAGTGCTACTGATTCTTAAGTTATTCCAAACCAATGTTGGCATACTTTGAACGACAAAGTGATGGTTGTGAGCATAATTTTGTAAAAGATGAATATCGCCTTTGCGCTCATGACCAAATCGAAAGTCATCACCAATAGCAATATATTTAGCTTTTAATTTGTTAATTAACCAATCTTGAATAAAAGTATTGGCTGACATATTGGCAAAGGTTTGGGTGAATGGAACCGCAATAATATAGTCGATACCGAGCTTTTCAATTAACATCACTTTTTCTTTAAATGAAGTTAATCTTGCTGGGGCTTGTTGCTTGCAAAAAAACTCTAATGGTTGAGGTTCAAATAACATAACCACTGTGGGTAAATTTAATTTTTTACCTTGTTCTATTAAATGGTTAATTAATTGTTGGTGTCCTAAATGCACACCATCAAAATTACCCAATGTTAGTACACATTGAGTAAATTCATTGTTTAAATTGCCAATACCGCGGATTATCTTCATTAAAGCGTGTTAATTAATTGTTATGTTTTAACTAAAATAGTTGCCAATTATACCAATCTTTCTTGAAGATGCACGCAATAACAACTGTGCTTTTTATGGTTATATATGGAATATTATGCTTATTGAATAAATAAGACTTGATTGTGATATCAAGTCTTAACGCATATTTTGGGTTTGCGTAAATTAATATTGATTATTAGATAAAATTTCACAACAAAATAGTTCATTAGCTTGTTATTTATACTTTTATTACTTTACTGATAAATAACACATCGTATTGGTATATATCTATAATTTTTATTAATAGTGTTTTAATGCCCTTAAAAATTCTTGCCGAGTGCTTGGATTGGTTTTAAATCCTCCACCTAAGGCAGTTGTTGTCGTTAGACTGTTCGAATCTTTAATTCCGCGAGCTTTTACGCAATAGTGTGTGGCATCAATTGAAACGGCAACATTAACCGTTCCTAAAAGAGTTTGCAGTGCAACCAAAATTTGTTGGGTTAATCTTTCTTGTACTTGTGGGCGTTGTGAAAAAAACTCAACAATCCGATTAATTTTCGATAGGCCGATCACTTTATCTTTTGGGATATAAGAAACCGTAGCTTTGCCATCGATAGTGACAAAATGGTGTTCACACACACTCGTTAAAGTAATATCCCGAACGGTTATCATTTCATCAACCTGCATTTTATTTTCAATTAGGGTGATTTTGGGAAAGTTATGATAGTTAAGTCCAGAAAAGATTTCGTCAACATACATCTTTGCAACGCGGTGCGGAGTTTCAGCGAGGCTATCATCACTCAAATCAAGTTCCATAAGCTTCATAATTTCTCGAAAGTGTGCTTCAATTTTAGCTTTCCGTTCACTATTATCCATATCTAAACGACTTGATGGGGTTTCAAGATTTTTAGCGGCGAGAGCTTCTTTGACTTTTTGCGCAGCAAGACTTAATTCTGTCATCTATTACATACTCAGGCGAAAACAAAAGCAGCATTATATAACACTTATTAAACAATATACAGTTGTTTACTGGTTTTTTATACTGAAACGTATAGTTAACCTGAAACTTTTTTACATTATATTATGGTTATGAATAAGAATATTAAGGTTAATTAGGTTATACTATCAGCCATTGACTTGAATAACATTTGGGTAATAGAAATGCCAAATAACACACCAATTATTTTAATTGATGGATCTTCATATCTTTACCGTGCTTTTTTTGCATGCCCTCCATTAACTAATGCCAAAGGTGAGCCAACTGGTGCTATTTTTGGTGTGATTAATATGATTCGCAGTTTGATTAATCAATATAACCCTACCCATATTGCGGTGGTCTTTGATGCAAAAGGGGGCTCATTTCGTAATGAGATCTATAGCGAATATAAAGCGACGCGTGAAGCGATGCCTGAAAATCTTCGTCCCCAAATTGAACCGATTCATACTATTTTGAAAGCGATGGGGTTACCATTACTATGTATTGAAGGTGTTGAGGCTGATGACGTTATTGGTACCTTAGCCAGACAAGCTGAACGTGAAAATCTGGACGTGCTAATTAGTACTGGCGATAAAGATATGGCGCAGTTGGTGAGTGATAAAATCACTCTAATTAATACAATGAATAATGCTGTGCTTGATCCAAAAGGTGTGATGGATAAATTTGGTGTTCCGCCCGAAAAAATTATTGATTATTTAGCGTTAAGAGGTGATTCCTCCGATAATATACCGGGTGTGCCGGGTGTGGGTGAAAAAACGGCACAAAGCCTATTGACTGAATTTACCAGTGTTAAAGATATTTATGCACGCTTAGATGATATTGAAAAATTATCGATCCGTGGTGCAAAATCCTTAAAACAAAAATTAATAGATAATCAAAATCAAGCTGAACTTTCCTATTTGCTTGCTACCATCAAAACCGATGTAAAATTAGATTTTACTAATGAGCAACTGCTCATTACTGATATTGACGTCAATAAATTGGTTGAATTGTTTGCTTATTATGGTTTTCATCGTTGGCAAAAAGAGTTAATTGCAGGTACGTTCCTAAAACAGCAAAAAAATGGCATCGTAGGTGAAAGTTTATCGTTATTGGCAGATCAACAACATTCAGTTACTGCACAAAAGAAAGAGACCGATTATCAGTGTATATTAACGCATGAACAGCTTGATGACTGGGTTATCAAGTTAACCAATAGCAAGCAATTTGCTTTTGATACTGAAACCGATAATGTTGATCATGTACATGCTAAATTAGTGGGTATATCGCTGAGTGTTGAACCTTATCAAGCCGCCTACATTCCACTGGCTCATCAGTATTTAGGGGTACCAGAGCAATTACCTTTAACCGAGGTATTAGCCAAATTAAAACCTGTACTTGAAAACCCAGAGATTAAAAAAATTGCGCAAAATGCTAAATTTGATTACAGCATATTAGCTAATTATGGCATTAAGGTGAGTGGTATTGCCTTTGATACCATGCTTGAATCTTATGTATTAAATAGTACTGAACGTCATGATATGGATAGTATGGCAAATCGTTATCTCAATCATAAAACCATCACTTATGATGAGCTCACTAAAGTAGATAAAAAGAAAGTTACCATTGATGCTATTGAAGTAGAAAAAACCACTCAATATGCGGCTGAAGATGCCGATATTACATTGCAACTGCATGAAAAATTGTGGCCAGAACTTGAAAAAGACCAAAAATTAACAAAGCTATTTACTGATATTGAGATGCCACTGGCTATTGTATTAGCTGAAATGGAAAGAACCGGTGTATTAGTTGATGCTAAACAATTAAATGACTATTCTAATGAGTTAGCTAAACAGTTAATTGAAATTGAAGCGCAACTGCAATCACTCGCTGGCGAAAAATTTAATCCAGCCTCACCAAAACAGATTCAAGCGATTTTATTTGATAAGCATAATTTACCTGTTTTAAAAAAGACACCAAAAGGTGATCCATCAACCAGTGAAGAAGTATTAAGTGAACTGGCTAACGAATACGAATTACCGAGAATGATTTTGTTCTATCGTGGATTAGCTAAATTGAAAAATACTTACACCGATAAATTGCCATTGATGATTAGTCCAATCGATCAGCGTATTCATACTAACTATAATCAAATCGGTACTATTACGGGACGATTATCATCTAACGATCCTAACTTACAAAATATTCCGGTACGTAATGAAGAAGGACGCCGTATTCGCCAAGCATTTATTGCGCCGAAAGGTTGTAAAATCATTTCTGCTGACTATTCACAAATTGAGTTACGTATTATGGCGCATTTGTCGCAAGATGAAAGTTTACTTAATGCTTTTGCTCATGATAAAGATATTCACCGAGTAACCGCTGGTGAAATATTAGGTAAAGCTGAATCGGAAGTTACCAATGAAGAGCGAAGACGCGCTAAAGCGGTTAATTTTGGTTTAATTTATGGTATGAGTGCTTTTGGGTTATCTAAACAGATTAATATCCCTCGTAAAGAAGCGCAGTTTTACATCGATCGTTATTTTGAACGCTATCCTGGTGTTCAACAATATATGGAACAAACTCGCCAACTTGCTGCTGAGCAAGGTTATGTTGAAACCTTGTCTGGTCGTCGTTTGTATCTACCTAAAATTAGATCAACTAACGGTATTGAAAAGCGTGGGGCAGAACGAGCAGCAATTAATGCACCAATGCAAGGTACCGCGGCCGATATTATCAAAACCGCCATGATAAAAATGAGTGAGTGGATAAAAAATCAATCCGAAGATAATATTAAAATGGTGATGCAAGTACACGATGAATTAGTATTTGAAGTAAAAGATGCGTTTGTTGAGCAATATTGTACAGAAATTAAAAAGATTATGGAAAATTGTTATCAGTTATCTGTACCTTTAAAAGTCGATGTCGGTATCGGCAATAACTGGGATGAAGCGCATTAATTATTCAAAATACAAAGGTTAAGTATCAATGTTTTATACTCAAACGTATGCTTAACCTCAAACTTTTTTACAAGTTAATTATTAATTTTCTAACATTAACATGACTATTGCCGAAACCTTTTAGCATGTTAGAATAAGCAACTAAAATGAATGTATATCAAAAAGTTATTCTATTAATTGATATTGTCAAAATAAAAAGAGCGCAAATGATAACCTTATAGTATCGGCGCTCATTTCTGTTATTATTAGGATTATTTCATGAAAATTAAAACCCGTTTTGCACCTAGCCCAACAGGCTATTTACATGTAGGTGGTGCACGTACAGCGCTTTACTCTTGGCTCTATACTCGTCATGCAAAAGGTGCGTTTGTATTGCGTATTGAAGATACTGATCTTGAGCGTTCAACACCAGAAGCGATTGAAGCGATTATGGAAGGTATGAATTGGTTAAAATTGTCATGGGATGAAGGCCCTTACTATCAAACTAAACGTTTTGATCGCTACAATCAAGTTATTGATGAAATGTTAGCTAAAGGTACCGCTTATCGTTGTTACTGTTCGAAAGAACGTCTTGAAAAATTACGTGAAGATCAAATGGCGAAAGGTGAAAAAGCTCGCTATGACGGTCATTGTCGTTGTGATGAAGTACAAAAACAGCACTCACATACTGAACCGCATGTTGTCCGTTTTGCTAATCCAGTAGATGGCGTAGTTGTTTTTAATGATTTGATCCGTGGTCCAATTGAAATTGCTAATAAAGAGCTTGATGATCTAATTATTCGTCGTACTGATGGTTCTCCAACTTATAACTTTTGTGTTGTTGTTGATGACTGGGATATGGAAATCACCCATGTTATTCGTGGTGAAGATCATATCAATAATACGCCTCGCCAAATTAATATTTTAAAAGCATTGGGGGCGCCACTGCCTGAATATGGGCACGTATCAATGATTTTAGGTGATGATGGACAAAAATTGTCTAAACGTCATGGTGCAGTAAGCGTGATGCAATACCGTGATGATGGTTATTTGCCAGAGGCATTACTGAACTATTTAGTTCGTCTTGGTTGGTCTCATGGTGATCAAGAGATATTTTCAGTGCCAGAAATGATTGATTTCTTCTCACTAGATGCAGTGAGTAAGTCTGCAAGTGCATTTAATACTGAAAAATTACTTTGGTTAAATCACCATTATATTAATCATTTAGATGCTGATTATGTTGCTCAGCATTTAGTTTGGCATATGAATCAACATGGCTATGATTTATCACAAGGGCCAGATCTGATTACAATTATTAAGTTATTTGGTGAACGTTGCAAAACACTAAAAGAGATGGCTCAATCATGTGCTTATTGTTATCAAGATTTTTCTGATTTTGATGCTGATGCTGCAAAAAAACATCTACGCCCAGTTGCCAAAGAGCCACTAGAAAACATCCGAGCAAAAATTGAAGCTATTGCTGATTTTGATTGGGAAATTCATAAAATCCATGAGGTTATTGAAGCAACGGCTGCTGAGCTTGAAATAGGCATGGGTAAAATAGGTATGCCTCTTCGTGTTGCAGTAACAGGTATTGGTCAATCCCCATCTGTTGATGCAACGGTATTTGCTGTTGGTAAAAAACGCACGCTAGCAAGAATCGATAAAGCACTAGCGTATATTAAACAGCGAGAGCAAACACCCGCATAATCATCCTATTATTGCCGGATGATTCCGGCAATAATTTTAGCTAAGTCGAGAACGAATATGGCTCGTTTAAAAAAACGCTATTGGATTTCACTCAGTATTTTAGTATTTATCATGGTACTTGGTCTATTTGGTTGGCGTTATTGGCAAGAATTTAAACAAGAGTATGGATTCTCAATAAACTGGCAGGGTGCCCATATTAACCTATCCGGTCTTTCATTTGATCAATTAACGGTTAATAAAGAGGCGCAATTTACGGTTACGGCTAAAGATGTATTGATTTCCTGGTCAAAACTATCAGCGCAAAATCTTAATATTAATTGGCAATCAAGTGACCATAAGAACGTCACTGATAATACCAAAAATATCATTGAAACGGCATCTGAAAAGCAAAATCAATCGGGGTTTGATTATTCAACCATACCAACCATTGTTTACTGGCTACCATCGACGATCGATATTGACTCATTGCGATTTTATGAACAAAATCGTGAACTGTTTGATGTGAAAGTTAAAGCAACGAAACAGCAACAAGCTATTCATTTGGATGTATCGGCAAATAACCAATATGTTGCCAATCTTTCGGCCACATTATTATTTAATCAAAATGATTTGCGTATTGATATCCAAAATGGTGTTTTAACCACTACTTTAAATCAGTTTGGTATAGAAAACGGGAAAATATTATTGCCATTCACGGGTTGGATCACCAATAATCGATTTGAATTAACTAATTCTGGCAATGCTTCAGTAACTATAGAGAAAGCGAATTTATCTGACGATTCTATATTTAGCCAATTAAATGGAGCGTTAACCTTTAAAGTACAATCTCCCATTCCGGTTGAACCTAAACAAATATTAGCTACAGCTAAATTAACTCTTAATAAATTCAACGGTATTTACAAAAATAGTGAAATAAAATCTGCTACGGGTAATATCAATGTTGATATCAAAAATAAGCAATTTACTGTTTCATTGCCAACACTCAATATACAAGAGATAAATATGGGGATCGCTTTGCAACAGGTAAAATTGTCTGGTAGTTATACCGCATCGTTTAATAGACCAAGCAAAGGTACGATTATTTGGAAAAAGGCACAAGCGGCTATTTTTTCAGGCTCTATCTTTCTTGAAGCCGGTAAATTGAATTTAGCTAAATTACCCCAACAATTTAATTTAAGGTTAAAGCAGATACAATTAAAAGATATTTTCGCCGCATATCCTGCTGAAGGGCTGGCTGGTGAGGGTGCTATTGATGGATTATTACCTATTACATTATTATCTGTGAATAAAAAAGAAGGTGTGACTTTTAAGCCCATAATTAAAAAAGGACAGCTAACCACAACCAATCAAGGCTATTTACAGTTTGAAAACTCAGCTCTAAAAAATTATGCTAAAAGTAACCCTAATATGAAAATACTCACAGATATTATTAAAAATTTTCATTATACTAAACTAGATGGAACGGTTGATTATGCTGATGATGTTGCTAAATTAGGGCTTCATATCCAAGGACATAATTTGGATGTTGAAGATGGCAAAGCCGTCAATTTAAATGTAACATTAGAAGAAAATATCGCCAAGCTGCTCATGAGTTTACAATTATCAGATCAAATTAGTGAACCAATTCGTAAACGTATTGAAGCACATTTAAAAAAGGAATCTGCAAAATAAGAGGTCATTTTATGATACGACGAGTTATTGCAATAATGATATTAGGTAGTGCGTTAATGGGATGTTCGCCAACGGTTAAAGTACAAACGCCAAGCGAACCTATTAATATTAATTTAAATGTAAAAATCGATCATGAGATTAATATTAAAGTGGATAAGGCATTAGACAATATTATCAATAAATCTGGATTATATTAAAAAGTAAAATTTTATTAATGAGTGATTTATGGTAGGAAGATGGCAAAGATGGTTGATAATACTAATTATTATGCATAAAAAATCTTTTGCTACTTTTAAATTTAATGATAAAAAGTATGATTAAGGAGTGTGCTATGAGTATCTATAAAAAAGTGACAATAGCTTTATTTACTGCTGTTTTATCTTTTTCTGTATCAGCACTGACTTTAGAACAAGCCATCGATTCACTAAGCCAAGCTAAAGCGCAAGGATTAGTAGGAGAACAAGCAGATGGCTACTTAGGTGTAGTAAAAAATGAAGGCAATGCCAATGAGATTGCAAATTTAATTAATCAAGCTCGCAAAGCACAGTACCAAAAAGTTTCTGCTGAAAGTAAAGTTCCATTAAATGAAGTGGAAAATCGAGCTGGTAGTAAAGCACAAGACAAAACGCCAGCAGGTCAATATATAAAGCAACAAGGTCAATGGCAAAAAAAATAATTGTGATCTTTTTGCAATGATAGGAAAAGTATAACGATATTGTACTTTAATTGTGTATCAATAATGTGTATGCTGTTTATATAGAATTTTGCTCACATTCATTATTTTGAAAAGAGCATAATTACCAATAACAACAAAATGATATGAATATTTTCATACAGATAGTTAGTTTTTACTTGTAAATTGTATCGCCTAGGCGATTTTAAATGGAGAAAATCAATGTGTTCGATTTTAGGTATTCTTGATATTAAATCAGATCCAGAACAACTACGAACAAAAGCATTAGAGCTATCAAGTCTACAACGTCACCGTGGTCCTGATTGGTCTGGTATTTTTGCTTCTGATAAAGCTATTTTAGCTCATGAACGTTTATCAATTGTAGATGTTAATACAGGATCTCAGCCACTTTATAATAAAGATAAAACTTTAGTTTTAGCAGTCAATGGCGAAATTTATAATCATCAAGAACTCCGAAATCAGTACAAAGATCGTTATGAATTTCAAACAGGCTCTGACTGTGAAGTAATTTTAGCCCTTTATCAAGAAAAAGGTATCCATTGTCTTGATGAATTACAAGGTATGTTTGCTTTTATCCTTTATGACATCAATAAAGGTACTTATTTCATTGGTCGTGATCACATAGGTATTATCCCTATGTATATGGGATATGATGAAAATGGTACGTTTTATGTTGCTTCAGAAATGAAAGCATTAGTACCCGTTTGTAAAACCATTGAAGCTTTCCCTCCTGGAAGTTATTTATCTAGTACTGAAGGTGAAATTAAAACCTATTACCAACGTGACTGGATGGACTACGAGAATGTAAAAGATAACAAGACCGATATTAATGCGTTACGTATTGCTTTAGAAGAGTCTGTTAAAAGCCATCTTATGTCTGATGTGCCTTACGGTGTGTTATTATCTGGCGGTCTTGACTCTTCAGTTATCTCTGCAATCACCAAAAAATTCTCAGCTCGCCGTGTTGAAGATCATGAAAAATCAGAAGCTTGGTGGCCGCAGTTACACTCATTTGCAGTAGGTTTAAAAGGTGCGCCAGATTTGAAAGCTGCGCAGGCTGTTGCTGACCATTTAGGTACAGTTCATCACGAAATTAACTTTACTATTCAAGAAGGTATTGATGCGATTCGTGATGTCATTTATTACATCGAAACTTATGATGTAACCACCATTCGTGCTTCAACGCCAATGTATTTAATGGCGCGTAAGATCAAAGCAATGGGTATAAAAATGGTTCTATCTGGTGAAGGTGCGGATGAAGTATTTGGTGGTTATTTGTATTTCCATAAAGCGCCAAATGCAAAAGAGTTCCATGAAGAAACCGTACGTAAATTAGCTGCATTACATATGTACGACTGTGCGCGAGCAAATAAAGCTATGGCTGCTTGGGGTGTTGAGGCTCGAGTACCATTCTTAGATAAAAAATTCTTAGATGTGGCGATGCGCATTAATCCAAAAGATAAAATGTGTGGCAGCAACGGTAAAATGGAAAAACACATTGTTCGTGAAGCATTTGAATCTTATTTACCTGCATCGGTAGTTTGGCGTCAAAAAGAACAATTCTCTGACGGTGTTGGTTATAGCTGGATTGATACATTAAAAGAGATTGCTGAAAGCAAGATTACTGATCAGCAGTTAGAAAATGCAAAATTCCGCTTCCCTTACAATACGCCTGCATCGAAAGAAGCATACATGTATCGTGAAATTTTTGATGAATTATTCCCAGTTGAAAGTGCTGCCCATTGTGTACCAGGCGGTCCAACGGTTGCGTGTTCAACGGCTAAAGCAATTGAATGGGATGAATCATTTAAAAACTTAAACGATCCATCTGGCCGAGCGGCAGTTGGTGTGCATAATGATGCTTATAAAAAATAATCGACTTTAATCGCTCTTATTGGACATAAAAAAACGGGGATATTTCCCCGTTTTCATTGCTCACTTAAAAAAGTCAATTATATGACTGCTTAATTTTCTTAATGCGCTGCGCCTTTAGGTGCACCAATAGGCAAAATAGTACGACCAAATTGTTCGTTAATCACTTCTGCCATTGCCAAATAAATTGCACTTGCACCACAAATAATGCCTTCAAATCCAGCAATATGAATAATGCCATGATCACCTGAAATATTACCAATTGCCAATAGAGCAAATAACAGTGTTAGGCTAGCAAAAACAAATTGTAATACTCGATTGCCTTTCAAGGTACCAATAAACATAAAACCAGTAAAAACTCCCCATAAAGCAAGGAAGATACCCACAAAGGTTGCATCAGATGGTGCAGTTGCTGGTGAAGTTGGTAAATACCAAATACCAACTAATGCGATCCAAAAGAAACCATAAGAGGTAAATGCTGTTGTTCCAAACGTATTGCCTTTGCGGAATTCTAAAATACCAGCAATAACTTGTGCAAGACCACCATAAAAAATACCCATTGAGACAATTACAGTCATAACAGGAAAGAATCCTGCATTATGAATATTTAATAAAATTGTTGTCATACCAAATCCCATTAAACCTAAAGGGCCGGGATTTGCAAGTTTTGTTTGTTCCATAAAGATCCTATAAATTAAGTTCTACAATAAAAAAAGAGCGGCAATGATAAGTGCAGAGAACCCAGCAATCAAGATATATTAAAAAATTTTTATATTGCCCCTTGATATTAACAATATTGTTCCCATCTATGTGGAAACAAAAAATATTACTTTGTATAAATTTAAAGCTTGAAAATTAAAATTTAAGACTTATATACAAGAAATAAAATACAGGTTTTGAGGAGACAAAGATTATGGGTAAAATTATTGGTATCGATTTAGGTACAACAAATTCATGTGTTGCAGTGATGGACAATGGGCAAGCAAAAGTATTAGAAAATGCAGAAGGTGATCGCACAACTCCTTCCATTATTGCTTATACACAAGATGGTGAAATTTTAGTTGGTCAACCAGCAAAACGCCAAGCAGTAACAAATCCACAAAATACATTATTTGCTATTAAACGTTTAATTGGCCGTCGTTTTGAAGATGCTGAAGTACAACGTGATGTGGGTATTATGCCATACAAAATTGTAAAAGCTGATAATGGCGATGCGTGGGTTGATGTTAAAGGACAAAAAATTGCTCCACCACAAATCTCTGCCGAAGTATTAAAGAAAATGAAAAAAACAGCAGAAGATTATCTTGGTGAACCAGTTACTGAAGCCGTTATCACTGTTCCAGCTTATTTTAATGATGCTCAACGTCAAGCAACAAAAGATGCTGGTCGTATTGCTGGTTTAGATGTTAAACGTATCATCAACGAACCAACAGCAGCAGCGCTTGCTTATGGTTTAGATAAAGATGTGGGTAACCGCACTATCGCAGTATATGACCTTGGTGGTGGTACATTCGATATTTCAATTATCGAAATTGATGATGTTGATGGTGAAAAAACATTTGAAGTATTAGCTACAAATGGTGATACTCACTTAGGTGGTGAAGACTTTGACTCTCGTTTAATTAACTACTTAGTTGATGAATTTAAACGTGAACAAGGTTTCGATCTTAAAAACGATCCACTTGCAATGCAACGTTTAAAAGAAGCTGCTGAAAAAGCGAAAATTGAATTATCATCAGCACAACAAACTGATATCAACTTACCATATATCACTGCTGATGCAACTGGACCAAAACATTTAAATATCAAAGTAACACGTGCAAAACTTGAATCTTTAGTAGAAGATTTAGTTAAACGTTCAATGGAACCAGTTAAAACTGCTTTACAAGATGCTGGTCTTTCTGTTTCTGATATTAAAGATGTAATTTTAGTCGGTGGTCAAACTCGTATGCCAATGGTGCAAAAAGCGGTTGCTGACTTCTTTGGTAAAGAGCCACGTAAAGATGTAAACCCTGATGAAGCAGTAGCAGTTGGTGCTGCAGTACAAGGTGGTGTGCTTGGTGGTGATGTTAAAGATGTATTATTGCTTGACGTAACACCATTATCACTTGGTATTGAAACTATGGGTGGTGTAATGACTACCTTAATTGAGAAAAACACAACTATCCCAACTAAACATAGTCAAGTGTTCTCAACAGCTGAAGATAACCAATCAGCAGTAACTATCCATGTGTTACAAGGTGAACGTAAACGTGCTAGTGATAATAAATCATTAGGTCAATTTAACCTTGATGGTATTCAAGCTGCACCTCGTGGTATGCCACAAATTGAAGTTACTTTTGATATCGACGCTGACGGTATCTTACATGTATCAGCGAAAGACAAAAATACAGGTCGTGAACAAAACATTACTATTAAGGCTTCTTCTGGTTTAAGTGAAGAAGAGATCCAAAAAATGGTAAATGATGCAGAAGCAAATGCCGATGCTGACCGTAAGTTTGAAGAGTTAGCTCAAGTGCGTAACCAAGCGGATCATCTTGTTCACTCAACTCGTAAAAAAGTGACAGAAGCTGGTGATCAACTATCAGCAGATGATAAAAAAGCGATTGAAGATGCCGTAAGCGCTTTAGAAGTTGCTGCTCGCGGTGAAGATAAAGCTGAAATTGAAGCAAAAATCAATGCGTTGATGGAAGCATCTAAAAAATTGCTTGAATTAGAACAACAACAAGCTCAAGCTGGTCAATCTGCAAACCAAGCTAACAGCGGTTCTGCGGCGCAAGATGATGATGTTGTTGATGCTGATTTTAAAGAAGTTGATGACGAGAAAAAATAATAAGCATTGATAAAGATGTTTTTTAATGAGTTATTTCAACGAGTTTTAAACATGTAACACATTAAACGGGCGCGAGGTAACTCAAGCCCGTTTAGTTGTTTATGTTATGATAAAAATAAAGGTTAATTATGGCGAAGAAAGACTATTATGAAATATTAGGCGTAAGCAAAACAGCCACAGAAAGTGAAATAAAAAAAGCCTATAAACGCCTTGCCATGAAATATCATCCTGATAAAAATCAGGATAATAAAGCCGAAGCTGAAGCAAAATTTAAAGAAGTCAAAGAAGCATATGAGATTTTGACCGATGCCCAAAAGAAAGCTGCTTATGATCAATATGGCCATGCAGCATTTGAACAAGGTGGCGGCGCTGGAGCAGGTGGTTTTGGCGGTTTCGGTGGTTTTGGTGGGGGTGCATTTGATGATCTATTCAGTGACTTCTTCGGTGGGGGGCGTGGACGTGGTCAAACGGCATCACGAGGCGCTGATCTGCAATATAATATTCAACTAACACTAGAAGAAGCAGCTAACGGTGTCAGCAAAGAAATTAAAGTACCAACTTGGGTCACATGTGATACTTGTCATGGACAAGGTACTGAAAAATCATCGGATGTTGTTACTTGTGATACTTGTCATGGTGCTGGCGTTGTACAAATGCGCCAAGGATTTTTTGCTGTACAACAAGAATGTCCAACCTGTCATGGTCGTGGTAAAGTTGTTAAAAATCCATGTAAGAAATGTCATGGTGAAGGTCGTGTACAAAAAAATAAAACACTATCAGTAACTATTCCAGCGGGTGTTGATACTGGAAACCGAATTCGACTTGCTGGTGAAGGTGAAGCCGGTTTAAATGGTGCTCCAGCAGGTGATTTATATGTTCAAGTACAGATCAAACAGCATGCGATTTTTGAACGTGATGGCACTAATTTACATTGCGAAATACCGATTAACATTGTTTTAGCATCACTGGGTGGTGAAGTTGAGGTTCCAACCCTTAACGGAAAAGTAAGTTTAACCATTCCAGCCGAAACGCAAACAGGCAGAATGTTCCGATTACGTGGTAAAGGTATTAAATCATTGCGTGGTAGTTCGGTTGGTGATCTTTACTGTCATGTCGTAGTTGAAACACCAGTTAATTTAACCAGTAAACAAAAAGAGCTACTGAAAGAGTTAGGTGAAAGTTTTAAAGCGGACAAAAGCTCTAAACATAGCCCGAAAGAAAAAAGCTTTTTTGATAAAGTGAAAAAGTTTTTTGGTTAATATTAATTAATAATAATGCAATCGAGCCATTAAGGCTCGATTTTGTTATTGTCTTAGTCATATTGTAATTTTTATCTTCTTTCCTTTCCTGCATATCCAATATTTAAAACAAATGTTTGACATTAAACCATACTTTATTTAGCATACAAAAATAGTAAGGGCGCTAACTAATTTGTGAAATTTATATATGCAACTAGAAAATCGATATTTATCTTTTTGTAATATTTTGAAAAAAGAAAATACTATTAATTTAGAAAAAATTCGGACATGCTTTACTTTGTTATCAGTATCTAGTTTGATTGATATGGAATGTTCTAAGCGTCTGCAACAATTTCATCTTTCAGAGAGTCGGTTAATTATTTTAGTTTTATTACAAGAATATCAAGAATTATCTTTACAAGAAATTGCAAAATACCTAGGAATAACTAAAGCTTCTACAACCACACTCATTAGTTCATTATTTAATAAACAGTTAATATCAAAAAGAAACGATCAAAAAGATAAAAGAATTACTTTGGTATCTTTAACTTCTGCAGGTACGGACTTATTAACGGAAACATTAAAACAGCACAGTTTATGGATTGAAAAAATAACGAACAATTTATCTGATAATGATGTTGCTATATTTAAAAAAGTATTGAGTCAAATTTATGAAAATGTATTAACAAAGGATATTACTTAATGAAAACAATTGAAGAGTTAGAATTATTAAAACAAGATTTGATTAAACAATTACCTCAAGATATGTTAAATATCATGGAGAGTTCATTATCAGATATGTTAAGCAAAAAATTAGATAATCATGCTTTGCAACATGGAGATATTGCACCGAATTTTTCATTAATATCAACCGAGAATCGGCAGGTTAATTTATATAAATTACTTGAAAATAAACCAGTCGTAATTAGTTTTTTTCGCGGTAGTTGGTGCCCATTTTGTGTCAAAGAATTAGAACATTTCGAAAATAATTTAAAATTGATCCAACAAGAAAAAAATATGCATTTTATTGCCATTTCACCACAAAAATCTGAAATTAGTGCACAATTAAAAAAAGAAAAATCGTTATCAATTAATATATTATCTGATGTTGAAAATCAGGTCGCTAATAAATTTGGTTTAGTTTTTACATTACCAGAAAATGTTAGAGAACTATACAAGTGTTTGGGGGCTTATTTACCTGATTTTAATGGTGATGATAGTTATAAATTACCTATACCTGCAACTTACTTAATTGGTCAGGATAAAAAAATTCATTTTGCTTATGTAAATGTTAATTATATGGAGCGAGCTGACATATCAGCATTAATTAATTCATTAGATTAAAATATAATTTATTACAATGATTTTTTAACAATTTTGATTTTTGGCGTTTAACCTTATCAATTTGCTTTGATCAGATAGTGGGGATTTTTTATTTTTGACTTAAAACTGGGATTATTAAGTTATTTAATAATTGTATAAGTAAATGATCATTTCAATAAAAAAAAGGATAATTTTCATTATCCTTTTTATGTTAATTATTATTAGGCACAAATAATATTAATACTAATTACATTTTTGTAGTAAAAGTACGTGCAATAACATCACGTTGTTGTTCTGCTGTTAAAGAATTAAAACGTACAGCATAACCAGAAACACGAATAGTTAATTGTGGATATTTTTCTGGATGTTTTACTGCATCTTCCAAGGTTTCACGACGGAGAACGTTCACATTTAAATGTTGACCACCTTCAACTTTGATTGTTGGTGCTACATCTAAAGGTACTTCGCGATATTCAAATTGACCTAATTCAGCAGTTGGAATAATTTGATCTTCTTTATAAACAGATTTAGCAGCTACACAACGAGCTTCTTTTGTTGAATCATCTAATAACCAAAAAGAGTTAAGTAGTGCAGCATTGTCAGCTTTAGTAATTTGGATACCTGTAATCATTTTTAAATCCTCCTAACGGGCCTTATTGCCCTTATTAATTATAGGTTAATATAGCACTTTCAAAATTTGATTAAAGTCAAAAAGAACTATCAATTCAATAAGTAATACCTTTGTTTAGCTTTTTCGCTGTAATTGCAATGCTTACAAGCAACTGTTTAAATTTTTTAAAATTTATTGTGTAATTTAGATGGAGCTTTTTTGAGGAAATTTAAAAGATACAGCAACAATTAAAACTCCAAAAATTAATATGATCAATAAGAGATATAAATATGTTCAGCTTGAAATTTAACCTCTTTTTTATCTATATTAAGCAATTCTCCAAGTGTAAAAGCAAATTTAAATGCCATACCGAGACCTTTACCACTAAAAAGATTTTTATCTAAAACGACATCTTGATCAACAAAAACACCGTCATGAGCATTTTTATACAAATCACCGGAGCATACGTACTTTCTGCCTTTGAGTAAATTGTTTTTATTTAATACTTTTACGGCAGCAGAGCAGATTGGACAGATCCATTTACCAGCAGCATCGTGTGATTGAATAAATTGAATTACATCGGGATTCTTACCTAAATTGATCGTTCCGTCAGGTCCACCAGGCAAAATGATAGCATCATACAGCGTTGACTGTTTTTCCATAAGTAACGCATGTGCTTTCATCTCAATATTATGATAACTAGTGACTATAATCTGATTTTGGCATGCTAATAAATGAACTTCAATTTTGAGACGACAAAGCGCGTTATAAATAATGATTGCTTCAGCTTCCTCAAAACCCTCTGCTAATAGAATAGCAACTTTTGGAACAGTCATATAAATACCCACAACTTAATTAAAATAAAATTTAAATTATTGTTTCATAAATTTTTTTTAAAAATAAAAAGATTTTGAAGAAAATAAGATATTTGTGATAAAAATCACGCCGACTTTTAAATTTTTGCCACTTTTATAAAAAGTTGGCATTCACGTTAAAGTTTAAGAAATTCTCTCACCATAGACTACAACTAGGATCAATCTAGAAGTGATACTTTTTTTTGGGATAAGTTGGAAAAATGTGTGGGGTAAATATGAAAAATAGAGTAATAGGATTAAAAAATTACTTAGCTTATGGTGGCGGTGATTTTTTAGGTGCAGGAACTACTGCATTAACTGCGGTATGGTTATTATATTTTTATACAAATTTCTGTGATTTAACCCCTATTGAAGCAACATTTATTTTTGCTGCAGCTAGAGTACTTGATGCCGTAATTAGTCCGTTAATGGGATATTTAACGGATAATTTTGGTCGAACTCGCTTAGGTCAGCGTTTTGGTCGCCGTAAATTTTTTATACTACTCGGTATCCCTCTCATTTTTAGTTATAGCGTAATGTGGGCTCCAGGTATGAGCTATATCTATTACTTATTAACTTATCTCTTTTTTGATATGGTTTACACTATGGTACTTGTTCCTTACGAAACGCTTGTTCCAGAAATGACCGATGATTTTAAGCAAAAGACAAAATTTTCTGGTGCGCGTATATCTATGGCGCAATTGTCTGCAATTTTGGCGGGCTTTTTACCGGGAGTATTACTTACTTATTTTGGGAAAGATAATGCTATATCGTTTTTTTACGCCAGTTTAGTATTTTCCGTTTTGTGCTCTTTTGCTCTTTGTATGGTGTACTTATTTACTTGGGAAAGACCAAAAGAGCTTAAATCTAAAGAAGCTTTACAAGCTGAACAAGAAGCCGCTTCATTATCATTCAAAGAAAGTATTCGTCATTTAATTATTGAACTCCTATCTACATTTAAAATCAAAATTTTTAGACAGCATTTAGGTATGTATTTAGGGGGGTATATTGCACAAGATGTTTTTAATGCAGTATTTACTTACTATGTGATTTTTGTGTTATTACAAGAACCAACCGTTGCATCTATGCTAGTTGGTACTATGTCCATAACACAGTTTGTTGCAGTATTAGGTATGATGCCGTTATGTATTAAATATGGACCAGCACCTGCATATCGCGGTGTTATCACCATTTTTGGTATTAGTTGCTTAGCTTATGGTGTGATTTGGTATTACAACTTAAGTAATATTCATACACTATTAGTTACTGTATCAGCGATAGCTGGATTGGGGCGCGGAGGTATCAACTATGTCCCTTGGAATATCTATACTTATATATCTGATGTGGATGAAATTATTACTGGTAAACGTCGCGAAGGAATTTTTGCCGGTGTAATGACTTTTACACGGAAAGCTTCTCAAGCAGGGGCGGTAATGTTAATTGGTATTTGTTTACAATACTCAGGGTTTGTTAAAGGGCAAAATGAGCAACCACCATCGGTATCACAAACTATTTTAATCTTATTAGTCGTTGGAACTATCTTTGTTTTAACTTTGGGTTTTTTGATTTCATTAAAATTTAAACTTAATTTGAAAACTCACAAAATATTAATTGATGAAATTAATAATATAAAAGGAATTGGAACAAATTCAGAAAAAAGAATTAGTGATAAAGGTAAACCTATTGTTGAAATGTTGACGGGAATGCCAGTTGCCAAACTTTGGGGCAATAATAATATTGGTTATAAAGCTAAATAAATGAGTGTTAGTTGTTTTTATATAAATTTAATCAAAGGATGAGAAGAGATGCAAATATTTCCTGTAAAACATAGTAAATTGCTCTGTAAACCTGATTACTTAATTTCTAGATCTGAGTTGCAAGAATTAATTCACAACATTATAAATAATTTAATTAATATAAAGGATGAAACAGGTGAATTTTTATTGCGCTTGGACGATGGACGAGTTATTGATACTAAAGGTTGGGATGGATGGGAATGGACTCATGGCATTGGTCTTTATGGCATGTACCAATTTTATCAACAGACTGGTGATAAGACTACGTTAGACATTATTGATAATTGGTTTAAGCAACGTTTATCTGAGGGAACACCAACTAAAAATGTAAATACTGTATGCCCATTTCTAACATTAGCTTACCGTTATGAAGAAACTAAAAATCCAGTTTTTGTACCATATTTAGAACGCTGGGCAGATTGGGTAATGTATGAGATGCCTCGAACTAAATTTAATGGTTTACAACATATCGTTTATAACAATGAAAATCATCAACAACTCTGGGATGATACATTGATGATGAGCGTATTACCTATTGCCAAAATTGGTAAATTACTCAATAAACCTCAATACATTCAAGAAGCAATTTATCAAATATTAATTCACATTCAATATTTAATGGATCGTCAAACAGGTCTTTGGTTCCATGGTTGGACTTTTGAAGGTAATCATAATTTTGCTAAAGCAAGATGGGCCAGAGGAAACAGCTGGTTAACCATAGTGATTCCTGAATTTATTGAATTACTTGATCTTCAGGAACATGATCCTATTGGTAAAATGTTGATTGAAGTTTTAAATGCTCAAGTTGAAGCATTAGCCAAATATCAAGATGAAAGTGGTTTATGGCATACCATTATTGATGATGCTACCTCGTATTTGGAAACATCAGCAACTGCAGGTTTTGCCTATGGGATATTAAAATCAATAAGAAAACGTTATATATCTGATGATTACAAAGTTATTGCTGAAAAAGCAATTAAAGGTGTAATGGCAAACATTAATGATGAAGGTACACTCTTAAATGTTTCATTTGGAACAGCAATGGGTAACGATCTGGAGTATTATAAAAATATTCCACTAACATCGATGCCATACGGACAATCTATGGCGATTTTATGTTTAACAGAATATTTAAGAGTCTTTATTTAAATTGCATAAAATTGATTAGCAATAGGCTTATTATTATTTTTAGGTATAATTATTGCAACCAGTAAATAATGTTGTTGAGCCATAAAATAATATAGGTATTGTATGACTAATCAATTAACATGGCATGATGTCATTGGATCTGAGAAAGAAAAACCTTATTTTCAACAGATAATGCAATTTGTCGCATCACAACGTGCTGAAGGGAAGATTATTTATCCTCCTCAGCACGATGTTTTTAATGCTTTTCGTTTTACTCCATTTAATGAAATTAAAGTGGTGATTTTAGGGCAAGATCCTTATCATGGCCCTAATCAAGCGCATGGTCTTTCATTTTCAGTATTACCAGGTATAAAACCACCTCCTTCTTTATTAAATATTTATAAAGAACTCTCAACTGATATTGAAGGATTTAAAATTCCTTCTCATGGTTACCTTGCCTCTTGGGCAACGCAAGGCGTATTATTGTTGAACAATGTATTAACTGTTGAGGCAGGGCAGGCTCATTCACATGCGAAAATAGGTTGGGAAACATTTACCGATCACGTAATCGCTGCAATCGATAAATACCTTGAAGGGGTGGTTTTTTTGTTATGGGGATCACCTGCGCAGAAAAAAGGTCAGTTCATTGATCGTCAAAAACATCATGTATTAACTTCCGTTCATCCATCACCATTGTCTGCACATCGTGGTTTTTTCGGTTGTAAGCATTTTTCAAAAGCGAACGATCTTATTCGGCAACAAGGAAAAATACCAATAAATTGGCAACCTGTGCTTTTGGAAAATATTAATAATAAGTAGTATAAAAAACATGGTTAGTATAAAAAAACGTCGCACAGGTTTGCAGGAAATAGCTGATTTTATTGGTATTAGTAAAATGACAGTAAGCCGTTTTTTACGTGATCCTAATCTTGTATCAAAACCACTTCAGTTACAAATATCAGCAGCAATAGATGAACTTGGCTATATCCCTAATAAAGCACCAGATATGCTGTCTAATGCAAAAAGTAATGCGATTGGTGTCTTATTACCATCATTGACCAATCAAGTATTTGCTGATGTATTGAAAGGCATCGAACTTATAACAGATAAACATGGTTATCAAACCATGATTGCACACACAGGATATAATCCTGAAAAAGAAGAAATGCGATTGCGATCGTTACTTGCTTATAATATTGATGGATTGATACTAACTGAACGAACTCATACCGCTGCAACACGAAAGATGATTGAAATATCAGGTGTACCTGTAGTTGAAATTATGGATAGTGTTTCACCTTGTATTGATATGGCTGTTGGTTTTGATAATTATGAAGTAACTAAAAATATGGTTAATCGCATGATTAAGAAAGGTCATAAACATATCGCTTATTTTAGTGCGCGTCAGGATGATAGAAGCATTATTCGCCAGCAAGGTTATGAACAAGCCATGCGAGACGCAGGACTGTCTACCAAAACTTTTGCGACAATAGAATCTTCATCTTATTCATTAGGTAAGTACTTACTTCATCAAGCATTGAAAGAGTATCCACAAATTGATGGTGTTTTTAGTACTAACGATGACTTAGCGCTTGGGGTATTGTTTGAATGTCAACGGTTAGGTATTAAAGTACCTGAACAACTAGCTATTGCTGGTTTTCATGGACATGATGTTGGGCAAGTCGTCACGCCGAAATTAGCTTCTATTTTGACACCGAGAATTGAAATCGGTCAGAAATCAGCAGAAATGTTACTAAAACGTATTAATGGAGAACAAATAGACCAAAATGTAATTGATCTGCCTGTTAAGTATTTAGATGGTGAAAGTATTTAATAAAGTAATAGATAACATTGAAATTTAGTTAACCTCATTACATCTAGTAATGAGGTCATTGACACATTAAAGCCCTTTAGGATTTTCACCGTATTGATTAGGTCCAGGTGTCGAATCTATTAAACAAAAGACAAATAATATAATACTGCCAAAAGGAACAAATTGTAGCAATATCCACCAGCCTGATTTGCCTGTATCATGTAAGCGTCGTACAGTAACAGCTAAAGAAGGGAGTAATATTGCCAACGTATATATTAAAGTCAATACATATTCAAGTCCCAACAAAGAATCAAGCAGCATTACAACAAAGCAAGCAATAACATTAAATAAAATATACATCCAATACTCTTTTCGACGCGCTCTTCCGTTGAAATTTACATAATTTTTTGTAATACAATCAATAAACCAATTCATCCTTAAATATTCCTTTTTAATTTAATTAGAAAAATACCCTCTTGGGGCTAGGTATTTTAATAAAAAAAAAATTAAAATAAAACTGATTTTTATCATTAAAATTAATTTTTTTATTTTATTTTCAATGGCTATATTATCAGATCTCTTATTGATTTCGAGTTTTTCTATCGCGATATTTATATTCGTATTATCGATCAATGGCTATTTATACCTACTAATTATATCTTCAAAAATAGCACAGGGTTTCCATGAAAACTATTTAAGTAAAATATCCTTTTAAATACCATAGAGATAGCTTAATGAGCAAACATGATATTATCAAAAAAAATTTCGATATTTGTTAATTAAGCTGATTACCCATTTACCTACTGAAGCAAGTGCAAATTTCTCGTTTAAGATTGTAATCATTAAAAGTTGATGTAATTCTGTAAATAGTCGGAATTGAAAGAAAAATTTCTATATTTCCAATTTTGCGTGAAAGATTAATTATGATAAATGATGTATTTCAACAAATTGATTTTCTAGTTGATTATTTAGGCGACGAAAGTATTTAATAACATATTAGATAATACTGAAAATTAGTTAACCTCATTACATCTGGTAATGAGGTCATTGACACATTAAAACCTTTTAGGATTTTCCCCGTATTGATTAGGTCCTGGTGTCGAATCTATTAAACAAAAGATAAGTAATATAATATTGCCAAATGGAACAAACATCAGCAATAACCACCAGCCTGATTTGCCGGTATCATGTAGGCGTCGTACAGTAACAGCGTAAGAAGGAATCAATATTGCCAGCACATATATTAAAATCAATACATTGTTAAGTTCCATAAAAGAATCAAGCAGCATTACAACAACGCAAGCAATAATATTAAATAAATTAAACATCCAATACTCTTTACGACGTGCTCTTCCGCTGAAGTTTACATAATTTTTTGTAATACAATCAATAAACCAATCCATCCTTAAATATTCCTTTTTAATTTAATTAGAAAAATACCCTTTTGTGGTAGGTATTTTAATAAAAAAAAATCAAAATAAAACTGATTTTTTGAATTAAAATCTGTTTTATTTATTTTATTTTCAATAGTTATGCTAACAGTTCTCGTATTGATTTCAGGTTTTCATAAAATGAGATTTATGTTAGAATTACCGCTCAGTGGTTATTTATACCTACTAATTATGTCTTGAAAGAATAACACTGAGGCCCCCCATGAAAATTGTTGAAGTAAAACACCCTCTTGTACGTCACAAAATTGGTTTAATGCGTGAACATGATATTAGCACAAAAGATTTCCGTGACCTTGCCAGCGAAGTAGGCAGCTTATTAACTTATGAAGCAACGGCGAATCTTCCAACCGAAACTGTAACCATTGAAGGTTGGTGTGGTCCTGTTCAAGTAGAACGTATTAAAGGTAAAAAAATTACTGTAGTGCCAATTTTGCGAGCAGGCTTAGGTATGATGGATGGAGTATTGGAACATGTACCGAGTGCAAGAATTAGCGTCGTTGGTTTTTATCGTAATGAAGAAACATTAGAACCAGTTCCTTATTTCCAAAAATTAACTTCTGATATTGAAGAACGAATGGCTTTGGTTGTTGATCCAATGCTTGCAACAGGTGGTTCAATGGTTGCAACTATTGATCTGCTTAAGAAAGCGGGCTGTAAAAATATCAAAGTATTGGTTTTAGTTGCTGCTCCCGAAGGCATTAAAACACTTGAGCAGGCACATCCTGATGTCGAACTTTATACCGCTTCAATTGATGAAAGGCTGAATGATAAAGGCTACATCTTACCAGGGCTTGGTGATGCTGGCGATAAAATATTTGGCACCAAATAAAATCTCAAATTTTAGACCGGTTTATCCGGTTTTTTTATGCCTGTTAATTAATTATTAAATTATTTATGAGCTACATATTAAGTTGAAAAGGAGATTGTCAACGTGGCAAAAATCACAACAGATGAAGTAAAGCATCAAGCCCCCCAGTCTAAACACTCATGGCAGGACATTTTTACCGGAGCTCAAATGTTATTTGTCGCATTTGGTGCATTAGTTTTAGTTCCTCTATTAACTGGATTAAACCCAAATGTCGCACTGTTTACCGCTGGTGTTGGTACGCTATTGTTTCAACTTACCACTAAAGGAAAAGTGCCAGTATTTTTAGCTTCTTCCTTTGCCTTTATTGCACCAATTTCATTTGGCGTAGCGCAGTGGGGAATACCTGCAACGTTAGGCGGTTTAGTTGCTGCAGGTTTTGTGTTTATGTTTTTTGCTTTTTTAGTAAAAATTAATGGAAATAATGTAATTAACCGAATTTTACCACCCGTAGTGACGGGGCCCATTATTATGGTTATTGGTTTATCCCTAGCGCCGGTCGCAGTCGGCATGGCAATGGGTAAAGATAGTGGTTTACCCGCTGAAAACTATCAATTAATTATTATTTCAATGGCATCACTCATTACTACTTTAGCTATGGCGATTTGGGCAAAAGGTTTTTTTAAATTAGTGCCCATCATTGCTGGAATCATCGTAGGATATACGCTTTCGTGTTTATTTGGTATTGTCAATTTTCAATCTGTTATTGATGCTCCATGGTTTAAAGTTCCTGATTTCACGTTTCCAACATTTCAATGGCAAGCTATTTTATATATGATTCCAATTGTTATCGCACCAACCATTGAACATGTAGGTGATATTATGGCAATTAGTTCTGTTACAGGTAAAGATTATACCCGTGAACCTGGTTTACAACGTACTTTGTTCGGTGATGGACTCGCAACCTCAACTGCTGGACTTTTGGGGGGACCGCCTTGTATTACTTACGCTGAAGTAATTGGTGCAGTAACGTTAACGCGTAATTTTAAAACAAGAGTGATGACGTGGGCTGCAATTTGGGCGATTTTAATGTCTTTTGTCGGAAAGATTGGCGCTTTTTTAAGCTCCATTCCAACGGTAGTTATGGGCGGCATTATGGTACTACTGTTTGGGTCAATTGCATCGGTTGGCATCAATATTTTAGTCAAACATAAAGTGGATCTATCCGATTCTCGTAATATGTGTATTGTTTCATTGGTGTTAGTGTTTGGTATTGGTGGAATGATTTTTGATTTTGGCTCTTATGCACTACAAGGAATTAGCTTGTGTGGCATTTTAGCTATTGTATTAAATTTAATATTACCTCATCACACTAAACCGACCAATATTAGTTAATCTAAATTAATAAGCCGTTAATGATGAATATCATTAACGGTTTCTTATTCTCATAACTGACTATTTTATAAATGTTGTTAATTCCATCGTGACTTGATGTGAGTGATGACGTTCTTTGCAATAGTTTGAGTTTTTACTAAAGGTGTTAGCTTAATTTTTTCTTTTATTATCATTAAAAAAACTTAATCAATATTGATTAGGGATGTTAACTATTGTTGTCTCAATAGACCGATTAATAACGATCTAATTATTATATCTCTAACCATTAACTAATCAGATTTCAGGGTAATATTTAGAAAGCCTATAAGTGTTCTTTGTGAAGTTTAGAGTTGGTATAAATAATAATATTTTAATTTAATTGCAATGAATAAAAGATTTTTACTCAATTATTTTAAATGTTTTAATGAGATAGAAATACCTAAATAAAGTTAATATCAAATTTTTTTATTATAATAAAAAATAATCTTGTAAAAAAGTTTGAGGTTAACTATACGTTTGAGTATAAAACCTCACCTATCTAATAATAAGTGAGGTTTATTATGGTAAGAAATTTTATTTTATTGGACGCATGGTCGGGAATAAAATTACGTCACGAATGGTATGGCTGTTAGTAAATAACATTACCGTGCGATCGATACCAATACCAAGTCCTGCTGTTGGCGGTAAGCCATGTTCAAGTGCAGTGATATAATCATCATCATAGAACATCGCTTCATCATCTCCAGCATCTTTTTGTGATACTTGATCAGCAAAACGTTGTGCTTGATCTTCAGCATCATTAAGTTCTGAGAATCCGTTACCAATTTCTCGTCCACCAATAAAGAACTCAAAACGGTCGGTAACAAATGGATTTTCATCGTTACGACGAGCAAGTGGTGATACTTCCGCTGGGTATTCAGTGATAAATGTTGGTTGAATTAAGTTAGCTTCTGCAACTTCTTCGAAGATTTCTGTAACAACACGACCAAGACCCCAACCTTTTTCAACTTTGATACCAACAGCTTTTGCAATAGCACACGCTTTATCAAAATCATCTAAATCGGCATTATTGGTTTCTGGTCGATAATGACAAATAGCTTCGCGCATGGTCATTTTGATGAAAGGTTTTCCAAAATCAAAAGTATGATCGCCATATTGCACAACAGGATTACCTGTTACCGCAATGGCTAAACGACGGAATAACGATTCAGTTAAAACAATCAGATCTTTATAATCCGCATAAGCCATATACATTTCCATCATGGTGAATTCTGGATTATGTCTTGGCGATACTCCTTCATTACGAAAGTTTCGGTTAATCTCAAACACACGTTCAAAACCACCCACTACCAAACGTTTTAAATAAAGTTCAGGGGCAATACGCAAATACATATCAAGATCGAGCGCATTATGGTGCGTGATAAATGGTTTAGCCGAAGCGCCACCAGGGATCACTTGCATCATTGGCGTTTCAACCTCCATAAAGTGATGCTCAAGCATAAAGTTACGAATTTCTGTTACCACTTTTGAACGAGCAATAAAGGTATTACGCGACTCTTGGTTAGTGATAAGATCTAGGTAACGTTGACGATAACGCATTTCTTGATCAGCAAGACCATGGAATTTGTCAGGTAATGGGCGTAGCGCTTTAGTTAACAGACGAATTTCTTCACAGTGAATTGACAGTTCGCCAGTTTTTGTTTTAAACAAATACCCCTTAGCTCCAATGATATCCCCAAGATCCCACTTTTTAAATTGTTCATTATAAAAGTTTTCAGGTAGATCATCACGAGTAACATAAAGTTGGATTTGCCCAGCAACATCTTGTAATGAAACAAACGATGCTTTCCCCATAATACGGCGCATCATCATTCGACCAGCAACAGTAACGGTAATTTTATTTTCAATTAACTCTTCGTTAGTTTTATCGTCATATAATTGATGAAGATCGCTTGAAATTGCGTCACGGCGAAAGTCATTAGGGAACGCAATACCTTGCTCGCGAATATGTGCAAGCTTTTCACGACGTATTGCAAGCTCGTTATTTAACTCTTCAATATGATTTTGTTGCTCTTGCTGTGTTGACATAATTTTACCTTTTATTTATCACCAAGCAGGGTTATAAACCTGCTTTTAAGCTTTCTTCAATAAATTGATCTAAATCACCGTCTAAAACGGCTTGAGTATTGCGTGTTTCTACACCAGTACGTAAATCTTTAATCCTTGAGTCATCAAGGACATAAGAACGAATTTGACTGCCCCAACCAATATCGGATTTATTGTCTTCCATCTGCTGTTTTTCGGCATTCTTTTTCTGCATTTCAAGCTCATACAATTTAGCTTTCAACTGCTTCATGGCTTGATCTTTATTACTGTGCTGAGAACGGTTATTTTGACATTGCGTTACAATGCCTGTTGGAATATGGGTAATACGTACCGCTGATTCAGTTCTATTAACATGCTGACCACCCGCACCGGATGCACGATAAACATCAATACGAAGATCGGCAGGGTTAATATCGATATCAATATTATCATCAATTTCAGGGTAGACAAAGACAGATGCAAATGATGTATGACGACGGTTACCTGAATCAAATGGACTTTTACGTACTAACCTATGAACTCCTGTTTCGGTGCGCAACCAACCATAAGCATAGTCGCCAGATACTTTAATTGTTGCTGATTTTATACCAGCAACATCACCATCTGATACTTCCATAACTTCGGTGGTAAAACCTTTTGATTCGGCCCAACGCAAATACATTCTGAGTAGCATTTCTGCCCAATCTTGCGCTTCAGTACCGCCTGAACCTGATTGAATATCTAAATAACAGTCAGCACTATCGTAATCGCCAGAAAACATACGGCGGAACTCAAGGCCTGCTAATTTTTTTTCTAATTGTTCAAGTTCTAGATTGGTTTCATTAAAGGTATCTTGATCTTCGGCTTCAATAGCAAGCTCAAGTAAACCTTCGACATCGTCAAGTCCTTGCTCTAATGAATTAATGGTATTGATGATATCTTCAAGTGCTACTCGTTCTTTACCTAAAGCTTGTGCTTTTTCAGGATCAGCCCAGACTTCAGATTGCTCTAATTCGGCGTTGACTTCTTCTAGTCGTTCTTTTTTTAGATCATAGTCAAAGATACCCCCGAATCACAGCAGTGCGTTCGGTAAGTTCTGCGATCTTTGATTTAACCGGATTAATTTCAAACATGTTTTAAATTGGATGCTCAGTTTATGATTTTTAAATAAGCATTCATTGTAGCGGATTTAAGTATAATTTAGCAATTACCAATTTAGGCTTGGTGCATTGTGATTCAATAATTTTATCCAATAAAGTGAGGGATAAAGTAACATTATCAAAAAGAGGTGAACATTGATAAAAAAATGGTTCAAATTTTACAAAATAATTTAAACGTAATATAGCCACAATGGTAAAGAATAATTACTCTAAAACGATAATGACGCACAAGGCGTCATTATCAGATAGTTTGGATAAAGTTATTTAAATTATTTTTTAGCTTCTGCGTATAACTCGGCGACTTTATCCCAATTAATGACATTCCAAAATGCCCCAATGTAGTCAGCACGACGGTTTTGATATTTCAAATAGTAAGCATGTTCCCAAACGTCAAGAGCCAAAATTGGTGTGCCAGATACACCAGCAAATTTTTCACCCATAATTGGAGAATCTTGGTTAGCGGTGGAAACAACTTCAAGCTTACCATTTTTAAGTACTAACCATGCCCAACCTGAACCAAAGCGGGTTGCAGCAGCAGCAGAAAATTTCTCTTTAAATGCATCAATTGAACCAAAATCTTTTTCTATGGCAGCTTTCAACTCACCTTTAAGTTCAGTTCCAATTTTTAACAATTCCCAGAAAAGAGTGTGATTAACATGACCTCCAACATTGTTTTTGATGCCAGTAACTTTGTCTGATGGGACTTTATCTAGGTTTTTTAGTAATGTTTCAGGACAAAAGTCTTTAACTTCAGCAGGTAATGATTCTAATAATGCGTTAGCGTTATTTACATAAGTTTGATGATGTTTATCATGATGAAGATGCATGGTTTCAGTATCAATATAAGGCTCTAAAGCATCATAAGCATAAGGTAGAGGGGGTAATGTATAAGCCATGAAATTGCTCCTTTCATTTATTGGTTTTTTACTTTTTATGTTAAAAGTATACGAGCTATTACTAGTGTCCACAAACTATTATTTAGATAGTTGATGACTATCTAATTAATGTAATTGCTGTACGATTTTTACGTTTAGTTTTGCTGAGTTAAATAAGGTGTATACATCATAATTGCATGATTTTCACTAATAAGGTTTTCCTCTATCTGATTATCAAGCAAATGCGTTTTACGTTGCCATATCTTATTGTGCCTCGTGTATCCACCCCACCATTGTTGCTCAATGACGTGATCAGTTTCGAATATTTCATAGTGATAAGATAGTGGTGTATTGGCTAGCAGTTCACCATGTAAGTATTCATCATCTAACCAAAGGTTAAGTCGGTATGTTGTATTTGTTTTATTGAGCAATTGTAAATCTATATAGTTATAAGATAATGTTGCACCACAAGCAAATGGAATAGTGCGATTAACATCAGGAAAAACATCAAAACTATGTCGCCACCGTTCAATAATTGTTAAATCAGAGTGTAGTGCAATCCAGTAAATTAAATTGCCAAGTTGACATAAACCACCACCAATATCTTTACCAATTTGACCATTATGTAGTGAGAGACCTTCTAAAAAGCCACGTTCTTTAGACGGCCGCCCCACTTTTTGCCAAATTGAAAATCGTTGATTGGGCTTAATTATCGAACCGTTAATCTGTTCAATCGCTAAGCGAAGATTAGTGATTTTGTTATATTGCAAATACATATCAACATCTTTTAGTTGTCTTAACAATACAGATTGATGTTTTTTATGAGAATAGCAGCAAGTATTATTATTCTTATCTATTACGCAATAGGCGCGACGGTTGCGCCACCAATCTAATTTACGCTTAACAATAAAATACTCTTTACCTAATCTTAATCTTAACTGACTGCGTTTTTTAGGTTTTTCTACAACAGTGTTTTGCATACAACTCCATCCTAACCACTGAATTGATTATTTTTTTATAAGTGATAAATAATTAATGCTTAACTTATCAAGAAAAACAAAAAGCTTTAAATTCATTTGGCTATAATCATGTTTTCGTAACATATCGGGCGTATCAACAAAACGATAATTTGCAGCTTGATTCAGATCGTTTAACGAATGAGAAATGAGTTTTTCAATGACTTTATGTGTTAATTCTAAATGACACTGAAAACCATAAACCAATTTACCATAAGCAATAATTTGCCGCGGACAGCCTTCACTATACGCAAGTATTTGTGCATCTTTTGTTAATCCCGGCATATCATTGTGCCAATGACCTACCGCTAATTCATCACCAAAATGCGTAAATAAAGAGTGATGTTTTCCAACTTCGGTTAATGTAATTGGGAATTTGCCAATTTCTTTTTCTGGGCTGTGTTCATGAGTCGCACCTAATGCCTCACCAATCAATTGTGAACCTAAGCAAACACCGATAACGACTTTCCCTGCTTCAATGGCTGACAAAATGACTGCTTGTTCAGCTAATGAATCAAAATGTGCACATTCTTGCTTCGTCGTTGCTGGTGATTGCGGCCCACCCATGATAATTAAAAAGTCAATGTGATTGATATTATCAGGTAGTGCTTCACCAAGATAAACCCGCGAATAACTAATAGTATGTTGATGTATTTTCGCCCATTGCTCATAAGCACCTGGTGCTTCAAATTCTTCGTGGACTATAAAATGTATATGCATCGGTTCCTAATTCCTAATGTATTAAAATTATTATATTAATTGACAATAAACTCAGTATTAATTATCTCAAAAATACTCAACAATATATTAAGCAATAACAGTTGTAAAAACAAAATATTTGTATTTCAATAATTATCATTTGCAATGATAAATTCAATTAATACCATTATCGTCATCTTTAATCACATTATTTTAAATAAATGCTAATTTTTAGCATTAAAATTAAATGAATAAGTGTTACAGTTAATTGACATTTTGTATCCATTATTTAGCTTGCTAACAGAGTAATTTTAATCATGCTAATAATGGTTATTTAACTATAACTTGATAAAAAAACACACATAATTAAGTTAAAAAAAATATAATAACAGATTGAAAATCATACAAATAAATTATATCCTTTATACAAAATGTACTTATATTAAAGTTAATATTGGAAATATTTCATTTTAAAAAATAATAAATAAAATTTAGCTTGTTAGGATATGTAAGGAAGTAATGGAAACATCTTTTTTAAAAACAACATCAGCCAGTGTTAACGCACTTTCTAAAACGGTTTTAAAAAACCGTGATTCGCTTGAAATTGATATTATAACCAATAGATTAATTTCTATTTTTCTAGTTGCAATAGACGAACAATTAAATCAATCTTGCGATTATTCAATTATTTCCACTTTCAGCTACAAAAAATTATCGGTCAACCCAAGGTTAGATATAAATGATTGATTTATTAAAATCAACGAAAACGTCATTGAGTTGAGAATCATCGATAATGTCTACTTAAAATGTAATACGATGAAAAACGAGTGTTAACCAAAAAGAACTATTTTACTAAAAATGAGTGAAATTAATGATAAACGCTGTACGAAAAAAGGTTAAAAATGTTCAATGAACTAAATCGGTACGATAATTTTAGACGATATCGTTATCTTTTAATTGATAATAGGGTTGTACTTCATTGGGCAAATCCGTTATCACTTGAAAAACTAACTCAACAATTTGGCGAAAATAAAGCTTTTGGTGAGAAAAAACTAACAACAGTATTACGTACTGATCTAGATTACGATCCGAGTGTTTGCCCGACATTGATTCAATTGGCAGAGCCAAGTATATTGACCGATGATGTCATTATTGATGACATTAGCCGACAAGCCACATTAGAGCGTTTTTGGTCACAACGTTATATCTGTGCTTATCTGGTTAGTGACCAAAAACCGTCAGCGTTGGCAAAACAATTAATCAATATCGGTAATTCAATTGGTCGAACTTTAAAAGGATCGTATTACCCATTTTTTGAGCCTTTTCGAATGCAATTTTTAGATGAAGTGGGTTCAAATCAAAGTAAAGCGTGGTTAAAAGCGCAATTTTCTCAAATTTACAACTATTATTATCCTTCAATTCATAATGGTAAATTTATTCAATTTACTGCTAATAAAGAAACTATACCAGAAACGAGTTGGGATGTTGATGACAATCTGCCTATTAAAAATATTCGAATAATCCGTACTTTGGTTAATGCTTGGGCAAATAACCGATTACAATTTGAAGAGCAACAATCTTTACCATTATCAAAAGATGTTATCACTGAGGCGACACAATTGGTTGAGCAAGCCAAGCAATTAGGTTTAGTTGATGCTGGTGATATCTTATTTTGGGGAATTTGTGGCTTAAGGTACCATCAAGCCTTTACCCAAAATCCAAAAGTTTTAATGCTAACTGAGCTTGCTAAAAAAACACCTGGAACACTATCAACACAAGTTAATAATGCCAATATTATTATTGAAAGTACAAACATTAAGTAAATTAGATAAATAAAACAATAAAATAATAAAATAATAAGGAATAGCCAACATGCAAAAAGAAATAAATACCGCCAATCAAAATAAAAAACAAGCGGCTGGTAAATGTCCTGTATGTGAGCGGAAAGGGATTCCGGTGTTTTTACTGCGTCAGGCGGTAATTAAATTAGCTCCATTTGAAGGCGCAAAAAGTGATCTTGATTATCAATCGTTAGCTAATTATGCACAAAAAATAAACTTTAAAAATCGCATGCCTGACGAACAGTTAAAAGATTATGGCTATATTTTGCGTACCCTGCGCAATGGTTATGTTTATGTGATGCAACAAAAAGGGGATGATATTAATACACGAATGCTTGAAGCTTATGAGTGTATTGATGGTGCATTACGTTTAAAAGATGCTTATAGTTTAAGTGGTACAGAACCAAGACCATTATCAAAAGCGTGTTACAATGCCTGTCACTCCATTCCAGCTTCATTTATTAATTTAGATGATCGAGTCTATACCAATGCATGGGTAGCGTATGTATCACAACCTTGGTCTAGCGAAACAATTAATCAATATATTAAAGAACAAGACAAACTGGCACTGTCTCGTTTTACCCATATTGATATAACCAAATTGAAAGATGATCCCGATCAAGCAACTAACAATCGAGCAGTACCTTTTGCGGATATTTTTGGTAAAGCGGATGATACCGAAAGTGTCAGTAACGTACTTGAATTTAGAATAAAAAAAGACCCTTTGACAAACTTCAAATCGGCACATCCATTTGTCAGTCTTTATAATCAAAAACGTTTATTTGCCTACCATGTCAATCAATTATCAGATTCCTCATGTGGTGTCGTTGTGGAAGATACCTTTGGTATTGCTGAAGAGCTAAACTCTCAGCGGCTTTTGCATTTGCATATATTCAATGAAAAACCGCTGACCGATGACGAATTAAAACTTGCTGAAGAAAGTATTGATAATTTGGATGACATCGATAAAGAAACCAAAATTTATGAACAACGCGCCAAAAATATGCTCAAAACAATCAATCCATATTTGCAACAACGCTTTAAATATTATGAAGCTGGAATGTTAAAAAAACGGATGATATTTGAATTGATGACTCAGTACCGTCAGTCAATTGTAACGTCTTATGATCGTGAAATTGCTAAAGCAGAGGAAGAGATTGAAAAATTTGTAAATTCTGGTAATGATCATCATGTCTATAACGGTATTTCCGTATCAGAAGGAATGCGAGCTAGAATAGGCAGACTATCGTCAGACAAAAAGCAAGCATTAGACGATTTTGATGATTGTGTTAATCAAGATACAATTCAGAATTTTACTAGCGAATTAGAGTCAGCTTATAACGAAGTCGTTAATTATTGTCGAGAATGGTCACAAGATTATTATACTTATGTCCGCTGGTTGTTTGGTAAGCAAGAGTTTATATCGGACTATGGTGAAGCAAAACCAAGCAGTTTTAACCTAGTCCATTTTTGGCAACGTGAATTTGATTTTTCGGTTGAAACAGCCTTGATGGCGCATGTAACAGAAGTTACGCAAATACTATTAGATTCAACCCATTCAGAAATAAAATTTGCCAATGATAGCGCCTTGTGGGATGAGCTGCTTAGCAATCCAGAAAGTATCTATTACATTATTGACTATAATAATCCTAAAGGTATTGATCGTGATGAAGAAGTGTATGTTGAACTGACGGATAATCGACTGCTCAAACCTAACGATATAATATCAAATGTATTGAATTTTACACCTGTTGTAAATAAAGTAATTGAAGAAGTAAACAAAGAAGCACTAAAAAGAAAACAATATATATTAGAACAGAATAAAGCACAGTTAGAAGCTGAAATTAAAATCAATCAGCAAAAAATAGAACAACTGGAAAGCAAAAAAAAGAGTATTCCAGTCCATAATCAAACTGAAATTCAAGAATTGATAAAGGCAAAAAGAAAGTACAATGCTGAAATTCAAACATTAAATAAAGAGCTTGAAAAGGTTAATCAACAAATGTCAGAAATGGCTCAATCAAATGTGTCAAACTTAGGCCAGAGCGCTAATAGAAATGATTTATTAAATCATACCGCTCTTAAAAAGCAGGCTGTACTAATTAAAGACCAATTACATATACCTATAAAATCACAGTGGATGCGACTTAACGCTTTTGATCAACTAGCCAGAATCGGGGCGATGCCCGTTGAAATTAATATACAGATAAAACCTGAGAATATCGCTAAAATCCAAAATTTAATTACTCAAATGCAGCGAGGTTTTTTTAATCGAGGTCTTTATCATCCACACGAACAGGAATTTTTGCAAAATTTTGACATTGATGAAAAGGTAACCAAAACAGGTACAACTAAAACCAGAAAAGCCAAATTTACGCTCTGTTTTCCAGACAAAGTAACAAGAAGTTTATTTGTCGAGTTTATTAAGAAAACCAATGGGATATTAAAACCATACGAATTAAAAAAATTTATTGAAAGTGCGTATAAAGACTATTTTAAGCTAATTTATAAACAAAAAAATCTTCAAGCACAGCTTGAGAATGCAACCAAAAATAAAACGTCAATCAATGAAAAAATAAATCAAGGTAGTAGCAAAAATACTAGCAATAAAACCACAAAAATCAACCAAAAAATAGAAAAGATAGGAGATCTTTCAAACAAAAATAAAATTGATTTAGAAACTGTCATTAATAAAATTGAGTTAGAAGGCGTTAATAGCGAAATCAAAATTGGAAAAATAACATTTGCCATTAATCTGGCAGTGGATGCAATATCATGTGTTGTCACTTTGATGAATATAAAAGACACTCTCAAAGAGTGGGGAGTTGCTAAAGAGGGCAGTGGCGAACAAAAAGTAAAAGTACAACTAATAAAAGATGTGGTATCACTAGCTTTAATGAGTATTGATTTAACCAGTCAATATCAAAATATTAAACTCAATAAGCAATTAGAAAATGCTATTAATACCAATAAGCAAGCCATTCGTAGTCAATTAAAATTAAATACTCTAATTAATAAAACAGTTTCCAGAGTAACAGCAGTAATCACCGTTCTTGAAGCCATTGGTGAGTTAAAAAGTTCGTTTGATATGGTGGATATGGAGGATAAACAATATATTAAATCAAGGGTTGTTGGGGTGGTTCTTACTGTGTTTGGTTGTATCATAGCATTAGCAGGGACATTATTAACCATTATTGTTGGTGCTATTTTTATGATTGCAGGTGCTGTTGCTATTATGTTTAGTAAAAAATATGATAAATACACGCCTATTCAGCATTGGCTAAATCGTTGCTATTTTGGCAAACAAGCAGAGCTAAAATATTTAGACTATGACGCTTATCATGAAGAAGATCGCTATTCACACAGTGGTTTTGGTTTAGCACTCAATGACTATACTGTTATGATCTATGGCATTCAAACCTTTATTCGTAAGAAACCACTTTATAATGGTGCCCCTGTTGTGTCAATTGGTGATTCTGCCAATATGTTGCAGCAACATATCTATTTTTATGTGGATATTCCCGATTTTGCTAAAGCTAATTCTAACGAAGTGCTAACGGCTTCCATTCGTTTATATCTTTATAACTGGGAACATCTTGATAACCAATCCAGTGTGATAACCGATAAATATATCGATTTAAAATACCGCGTAACAACCAGCGGTATTGAAGTTTTAGAGATTAAAAATGGTTCTGAAACCGACAAATATATTTGCACCGATAAAAAAATGTTTTTCAATAAATATGAACTGCCGTCATTGATAAGCAAGTTTCCTTCCTCAACTGGGGAGCGTTATATCGATGAGCCAGCTGAATTTCAATTAACGCAAACTCTAGAGAATGGAACAAAAGTGATCGAAAGCAAACCAAAATTTAGTGATATTAAAAATGTTATGGTTAAACAGGGTGATAGTATTGACAGTGATGGGTTAATTATTAACAAATGGATTGCAGGCACAATTGGTGCTAATAGTATTAAAAAATACCATATAATCATTGAATATAATAACCGTGAAGCAGTCCCATTAATTATTACCAAAAAGTCTAACAAAATTAATTAACGAAAAGGAGCAACAATGCCATCACAATATCGTCCACAAATATTAGGCTGGATAGGGGATTTAGATAAAGGCTCAAAAAATATTTCAGGTGCCGATGATCGTTTACTGTATGCTAACGATAACTATTGCGCTTTCCTTCGCAAAACATCTTCTGATCAGGTATTTTATTTATGCATTTTTACTATAGTTTTTATTGGATTAATACCGACAATTTATTTAATTTTTTCATTACTATCTGATTTACTATATAAAAATGAAAGTTTAATGTCACTTATTATTATTATCGCACAAATTGCTTGCTTTCTTGCTATATATATATCCATACCCGAAATTTATCAAAATCTTTTTACACGTCGAGGATGCCCAATAATCTTTAATCGTAAAACCAATAAAGTGTATATTAATGAAAGTTATTTCTTTAATTTTACTTCGTTTAAAAATCCGATTCATTTTTTAAAGCCTAATAAAAAACGAATAAAAGAGTATGATTGGACCGATTTACATGGGGTTGTGGTGCATAACTTTTCCACCTATTCACTCAATACTACTATTTTAATGGTGTGTGAGCCGGGTACGCATAAAACTATTGACCATGTGCTATTAGATCCACTGCGTAATGGTATTGGTAGTTATCAGGTGTGGGGATGGGTCAATAATTTTATGTGCTTTAACGATCTAATTAGTTTAAACGACGGAAAATATACATGGGAGCAAGAAACACTTTTTAAAAAGGATATCATCCAAGATCAAGGCTGGCCAGAATGGATGGTTGAAGCGTTTAACGCCCTGTCGCCCGAACACCTTACTGAGATTAAGCAAAAATATCATGTGCAATAACTAGATTGCTCAAGAAATAAAAACAAAGCAAAAGGAAAAATTAGGAATAACAATGCCATCACAATATCGCCCACAATTATTAGGTTGGATAGGGGATTTAGATAAAGGCTCAAAAAATATTTCAGGAGCCGATGATCGTTTACTGTATGCTAACGATAACTATTGCGCTTTTCTTCGTAAAACATCATCTGATCAGGTATTTTATTTATGTATTTTTACTATTGCTTTTATTCTTTCAATACCTTTAATTTATTTATCTATAACTATAATTTTAGATTTAGATTTAGATTCTGATGAAAACACTTTAATATTTATCACTTTTATTGTTATGTTAATTGCTTCTTTTGTTGGATTATATTTATCTATTCCTGAAATTTACCAAAATCTTTTTACACGAAAAGGTAGTCCAATAATCTTTAATCGTAAAACCAATAAAGTGTATATTAATGAAAGTTATTTCTTTAATTTTACTTCGTTTAAAAATCCGATTCATTTTTTACAGCCTAATAAAAAACGAATAAAAGAGTATGATTGGACCGATTTACATGGGGTTGTGGTGCATAACTTTTCCACCTATTCACTCAATACTACTATTTTAATGGTGTGTGAGCCGGGCACGCATAAAACTATTGACCATGTGCTATTAGATCCACTGCGTTATGGTATTGGTAGTTATCAGGTCTGGGGATGGGTCAATAATTTTATGTGCTTTAACGATCTAATCAGTTTAAATGACGGAAAATATACATGGGAGCAAGAAACACCTTTTAAAAAGGATATCATCCAAGATCAAGGTTGGCCGGAATGGATGGTGGAAGCGTTTAACGCCCTGTCGCCCGAACACCTTACTGAGATTAAGCAAAAATATCATGTACAATAACTAGATTGCTGAAGAAATAAAAACAAAGCAAAAGGAATAATTAGGAGCAACAATGCCATCACAATATCGTCCACAAATATTAGGTTGGATAGGGGATTTAGATAAAGGGTCAAAAAATATTTCAGGTGCCGATGATCGTTTACTGTATGCTAACGATAATTATTGTGCTTTTCTTCGCAAAACATCTTCTGATCAGGTTTTTTATTTTTGTATAAGTTTTATTTGTACAATTGCAAGTATTTTTTTAATACCCTCGTTAAGTTATGCGCTTTCAAGTTGTAATAGTAAAACAGTTTACTTTTTATTATTAACATTTTTATTTTGTTTTATTTTAGTTTTATATCTAATGATTCCTGAACTATATCAAAATCTTTTTACACGTCGAGGATGTCCAATAATCTTTAATCGTAAAACTAATAAAGTGTATATTAATGAAAGTTATTTCTTTAATTTTACTTCGTTTAAAAATCCCATTCATTTTTTACAGCCTAATAAAAAACGAATAAAAGAGTATGATTGGGCCGATTTACATGGGATTGTGGTGCATAACTTTTCCACCTATTCACTCAATACCACTATTTTAATGGTGTGTGAGCCGGGCACACATAAAACTATTGACCATGTGCTATTAGATCCACTGCGTTATGGTATTGGTAGTTATCAAGTCTGGGGATGGGTCAATAATTTTATGTGCTTTAACGATCTAATCAGTTTAAATGACGGAAAATATACATGGGAGCAAGAAACACTTTTTAAAAAGGATATCATCCAAGATCAAGGCTGGCCAGAATGGATGGTTGAAGCGTTTAACGCCCTGTCGCCCGAACACCTTACTGAGATTAAGCAAAAATATCATGTGCAATAACTAGATTACTCAAGAAATAAAAATAAAGAAAAAGAAAAAGGAATAATTAGGAATAATAATGCCATCACAATATCGCCCACAAATATTAGGCTGGATAGGGGATTTAGATAAAGGTTCAAAAAATATTTCAGGAGCCGATGATCGTTTACTGTATGCCAATGATAACTATTGCGCTTTCCTTCGTAAAATGTAATGGTTATATCTAAGATTTGCTCTGTGATCTGAATAAAAGTATTTGGATTAGATTAAATAAAAAGATTGCCATATTGAGCACAAAACTGATAAAAACATAAATTATCGAGATCCATCTATTTTTTAACGTCAACTTAGAAGTTATTTTTATAAGCTAACGAGCATTTTTGTTCAAGAAGGTTGAAAGACACGTTCTTTCCCAATCACTGTATTCATTTAAGATAACAAAAAAGCGTGATTGATAATTTTATTTTTTAACATATTGAATAAATTTAATTATGGTATGGAGTAAGTAATTTTTATTTATTTATGATTTTTAAGAAATTTATTAATAATGAAAAGTTAGAATAATAGTAAGTGATAATTGAAATTTGGCATTTTTATGGTAGATAAAATGATGTGAGAAGTTGGCTCCTCCAACAGGACTTGAACCTGTGACATACGGATTAACAGTCCGCCGTTCTACCGACTGAACTATGGAGGAACCGAAATGTAGCGCGCATATTATAGATTTAATGGCGTTATGTCAATAGTTAATTATCTGAAATTTCTTTTTTGTTCAATTTTTAACTTATTATTGTTATTTAATATTATTTGAGTGTCAGGATTGTCTTAAATAGTTCTTTTTGTCTTAATAACTGTTGTGGATGTGAGCCGAGCTCTCCTTGAGGGATCGGTTGTTTTAATTCTCGATAATAATTGATCCAATAGGGGAGAATCTGGCCAGTGGTTAAATTCTTAAAATTCATAGGATAGAGTTTAAAATAGTTTTTACCTGATTCATACTTAAAAGCATAAGTAATAAGTTGACTACAGTAAAACCCTTTAGCATCTGAACGAAAACTGTGGTTATAGGGCAATCCTAAACAGTCTTGAACACGAATTAATGCATTTTTAATAACAACGTTATCGCTAATCGTTGCAACCACATTATATTGGGCGGAGCCTAAAAAAGATTTAAGTGGTTGCTTGATTACTCCATGCTTTTGGGTCGCCTCAATAACCAGATCATTGCCGATATATAAGCCGACATGGCTTATTTGATTAATTATATCGTTTGAACTAGGCAAAGAACCAGAATGAGTAATTGCCTTACTAAATTCGCTTTCCTCATTCTGAGATTGAAAAATGATATCGCCAACTTGCATTTTTATTGATGTTTTTTCGCGTGATAACGCCATAATGAAAACATAACACAAGTCGCAATGATAAACTTGAGCGCATCAACACCAACGAAAGGTAAATAACCCACTTGTAATGCTTCGGTAAGTGAAATATGAAAATAACCCATTAAATAAGTTACACCAAATACAAAGATTAATTGATGAGCGCAAGCAAAGGCGATTAATCCTAAAAGAAAACGACGATCATAACCTTTTTCGGCAGCAAATCCGGCGATATAAGCACTGAATGCATACCCATATAGGTAACCAGCAGAAGGTGATACTAGCGCCATAAATCCACCACTACCATTAGCAAACATTGGTAAACCGAGCGCACCTAAAAACAGATATTGAAGAATCGCTAATGCACCTAGTTTACGACCTAGACAAGCACCAATCAGTAAAACACCTAAAGATTGTAAGCTAAAAGGTACTGGGTATGTGGGAATGCTGATATTCGCCGCAAGGCCTAGCAATAGTGCTGCACTGGTGGTTGTACATAATTTGCGTTGCCAAGATGATAAATTGAACAGCGTGTTAATGAATGTAGGGTAATATGTTGTTAATTGTTGTTTCATTATTTTCTACCATTAAAAAATAAACAGTAGTGCCATAATAATACAAAAATTTATAATGTAAACTATTTTGAAATAAAAGAGTTTACATTATTGTTTTCAACATTTTAATTAAACTAAGAAAGGATTGGTCATTCGTTCATTTCCAAAACTTGACATTGGACCATGACCAGGAACAAATATAAAGTCATCGCCAAGAGGAAATAGTTTATGGGTAATTGATGAGATGAGATCGGCATGATTCCCACGAGGAAAGTCTGTTCGTCCAATACTGTTTTTGAAAAGTACATCCCCAACAAAAGCAATTTTATCTTTTACATTGATAAATACAATATGTCCAGGAGTGTGACCAGGGCAAAATAGGACATCAAGCGAGATATTGCCAATCTGAATTTTATCGTTCTCTTTTAACCAACGATCAGGTAAAAAACTTTCGGTATAAGGAAAACCAAATTGCATCGATTGTTGTGGTAAGGCAGTAAATAAGAACTCATCTTCTTGGCTAGGACCAATGATTTTGACATCATAGTGTTTAGCTAATTCAGCAGCTACACCAACATGATCTAAATGTCCATGTGTTAATAAAATTTTTTTAATATTAACCCCCAGTTTTTCAACTGCTTTTTTGAGTAATTCTGGCTCTCCACCGGGATCAATAAAGGCAGCCTCATTTGTTTCATCACACCAAATAATACTGCAGTTTTCTTGAAAATCCGTTACTGGAATGATTTGATATTGAAACATAATTGTTATCTCCTTGTCGCTTAATGCCGAGCCGTTAAATTCTCACCATCTTGTTTTTTCAATTGAGCAAAAATCATGCTTGATAGCATGGTTACAATACCCAGTATAACAAAGGTTAGTTGAAAAGCGTGAATAGTCGTTGTTGTGTAACCAAATAATCTTACCAATAAAGCACCAAAACCAGTACCAAAACTGATCGCCAACTGTTGATTGACGGCCATTAAACTATTGCCACTACTTGTGCTTTCTCCTTGTAAATTTGCTAACGTTATACTGTTCATTGAAGTAAATTGCATTGAATTGACGCCACCAATACAAAATAGCAAAATCCCTAATATCAAAAGTGGGGTAGTTAAGTTTAATAACGACATTAAAAGGATTAAAATTCCTGCCAAAATGGTATTTGCTATTAGCACGAAACGATAGCCTAAACGACCAAGAATCCGAGTAATAAAGAACCTTGTACAAATTGATGCAATTGCCATTGGCATTAGCATCATTCCAGCGAAAATTGCCGAATAACCGAATCCAACTTGTAGAAATAAAGGAATAAGAAAGGGCACACCAGAAATACCTAATCGACAAACTAAATTACCAATAATTCCTATTTTAAATGTTCTTATATCAAATAAAGAGAGTGGAAATAAGGGGGCTTGTTTCTTTTTCGCATAGCTGCGATAAATAAATAAAAAAGCAAGGCTAATGACAGCGAGAGCCAGAGGTAAATAATATTGTTGACCTTGATTTAAACATTCAACACTAAGGGTTGCACTAATAAAAGTAATAACGATAAATATAAATCCAAATGAATCAAAAGGCATATGTTCGCCTTTTATGTTCGGCATATATCTTAAGCTAATCATTACCCCAATAATACCAATTGGTAAATTAATAAAAAAGATCCAGTGCCAACTTACCATATCAACAAGGTAGCCACCTAAAACTGGTCCTAGTACTGGGCCGATTAACCCCGGAATTGTTGCTGTGTTTAACGCTGCTAGGAACTCATTACGTTTGAATGCTTTAATCAAAACCAAGCGTGAAACAGGTACCATCATTGATCCACCAATACCTTGAATCACCCTTGATATATCTAAAAAAACTAATGAATTGGATAAAGCACAAAGCAATGATCCTAAGGTAAAAAGTGATACGGCCATCACAAAAATATTTCGTGTGCCGAATTTATCCGATAAAAAACCACTTACAGGAATAAATAATGCCAATGTTAGCGCATAACATATTACTGCTGATTGCATGTTCAATGGTGATTCATTAAGGTCTTTAGCCATCGTTGGCAGAGCAGTATTTAAAATTGAGGTATCAAGTGATTGCATAAAAAATGCAAATGCGGCAATCCAAGGTAATATTCGATAAACAAAGGGCGGTAACTGTAATTCGCTATTCATTTTTTCAGCCTAAAATTGATTAATATGCTGGGGAGAGAAGGATCATAGTAAATCCTAAGGTCATACTCTCCTACACATGATTAATGAGTAAGAGAGAGAATGAATTCTATTTTACAATATTCACGATTAATTGTTAGATTTTTTCTTATTTTTAACGGGTTTCCCTTGCCAATAACCAGCCAAAATCGAACCTGAAATATTGTGCCAAACAGAAAATACGGCAGCAGGTAGTGCTGATAGGGCTGAAAAATAAGTAGTGCCTAGAGTAGCGGCTAATGCGGAGTTTTGCATGCCTACCTCTAATGACATAGTTCGACAAGTTGATTCATCGAAGCCAAATAATTTTCCTCCCCAATAACCACCTAGTAAACCAATGCCATTATGAATAATCACAGCAAAAATAACTGTTATACCAACTTGGCCAATTAGATCATGACTACCAGCGACAACAATACATATAATTAATAAAATACAGATCATTGACATCAATGGTAAAAATCGTTCGCATTTTTTTACAATCGAATGTAAGAAGTGGTGGACAATCAAGCCTAGAATAATAGGAATTAGAACAATTTGGATAATATGCACTAACATATTCCAAACAGGAACTTCAACAGTTGTACCAACGAGTAAAAGCGTAAGAATCGGGGTAACCACTACACCAACAAGGGTTGAAACCGACGAAATGGTCACTGACAGTGCTACATCACCTTTAGCTAGATAAATCATCACGTTGGAGGCAGTTCCACTCGCTACGCTACCAACTAGAACCATCCCTACTAATAACTCTGGTCGCATAGTAAATAACTTAGATAAGATTAAAGCGGTAAGTGGCATAACAATGTAATGCAGTAAGGTACAAATTATAACTGCTTTAGGCTTAGTCACAACTCTTTTAAAGTCATTAATACTTAACGTTACCCCCATAGTAAACATTACAAACATCAATAAGTGTGATGTATGTGGTTGTACTGGAACGAATGTATTTGGTGAAAAATAGGCGATTATTGCACAAAGAATTGCCCATAACGGAAATAATCGAGTAAGTGAAATGATGGATTGCACAAAAAGCTGACTATGACGTTGAGACATAAAGCACCACCTTGTGGCTTATTAAACTATTAATAATTAAATGGTCAATAGTGTATTTGGTTTTGGATTTTCATTTTATTAATTCTATTAAATAGCGTCAAGGTATTTGTTAGGATCGTTCTAGCGATTTGTTTAGAATTTTCAGTACGTAATTGACAAAGAATATTAAAAATATCGACAATGTTTTCTGGTCGATTTATTTGCCCTTGTCGACCACTTAAAGGCATATCGGGGGCATCGGTTTCTAATACTAGGCTTTCGAGAGGTAACTTTGCAATGGTATGGCGAGTTTTATTTGCTCTAGCGTAACTTATTACGCCACCTACACCAATATAATAGCCTAATTTAATAAATTGCATTGCTTGTTGATAGCTACCAGAAAAACCATGGATCACCCCACGACAAGGTAAATTAGCTTGATGTAATTCATGATAGATAACATCATGAGTTTTGCGAGAATGAATTAAAACAGGTAATTCATAACGTTTAGCTAAAGCCAGTTGAGCTCGAAAAAAAATAAGTTGCTGTTGCCAATCAACAGAAATGTCATATCGGTCTAAGCCGATTTCGCCAATGGCAACTAATTTGTTAGGAGAAGTACTAACGATATCCGATAATTTTTCAAGATCAGCATGGGAATGTTGATAGATAGGGTGTAAGCCCAGCGCAGCATAAAGTTCATCATACTGTTCAGTTAGTTTCAGAATTTGACTGAAATGATCTGCTGATACAGCAGGTATAATTAAACTGGCAATGTTAGCTTGTTGGATACGACTTATTGAGTTGTCTAAATCTGTAACAAAAGCAGGGAAATTGAAATGGCAATGCGTATCTATAAACATAATGCCTCCTATTCTACTGTTACTTGATGTAATAAAATTGGTAGTAAAAATTGTTTAGCAAAATGGATGATCTGTTCTATCAGTTCATCGGTTAATTCAGGATACAAACGTTCATAGTAACTGTCGCACTCGGGTGATTGAAATGCGCCACCTTGCCAAGTATTTATAAGCTGACTTTTAGCTCTATCACTAGCAACAATTTCACCAGTTTTTTTATTATAAGCCGAAGTTAACCAACTCCATGCACTTTGGATTGGCATTAATAAAGGTTGATTGATACCTTGCAAAAATCCTTCAACTAATGAGGTTAAGTAAGTTAATGCCTCGTTGGCTTCTAAATGCGAAAATCGCCATTCTTGCTCATCACGACCGTAAATGCGGCTTTGGTTATCAACATTCTCAGGGTATAAAATACAATAAACCAAATGATCTATCCATAATGAGATACCATCACGAATTGAGAGCTTTGAGGGTCGCCAAGTTAAAATACCATCGGCCTGTACATGTGTTAACCACCCCTGAAGTGGGTAATATTGCTTATTTACATCAATTGTTAAATTGACTTCCTCGCTGGTCATCTCTAACCGTTCTTGACGGATTTTATCTGCTAAAGATTGCATTGCTTCAGTTTGTTCATCATAAATGATCTCACCAAAAGCGCCATCAGGTAATTCACCCGTTAATCTTAATTGTTGATACAGAGCCTCTGAATCTTGGGCGGTTTGAGTAATTAAATGATTTAAAATTTGCACATTAAGTTGATAACGTTTTAAGCTATCAAGATTAAAGTTTTCGGCATCAGGTAAAGTATCATCAAGGTAACTGACATAAAAATTAAATCGTTTTTGTAAAAATAACCGGATAGAGTGCTGAAAGAATCGTTTTAATTCATCAAGATTAATATAATCAACACTTATAGCGGGTATTTGACTAATAAATGTTTGGCTTTCCCCTTTTTTCAATGCAGCCGGTAACCACTCATCAGCATAACTTTTCGGCTCTTGTAAAAAATTTAGAGGATTAAATGGCGTTCTGGTATGCAACACTCTTAAAAAATTGAGATTTTTTTCTAAACTTTTGGTTGATTTACCATAATATTGAACAATATATTCCCAAAGTTCATCAACCAGTACTGATGGGTAACGTTCGCTATTATCTTTTATATCCCGCCCGACATAACTGATGTATAGCTGATATTGTGTGGATAAAATAGCTTCTAAAAATAGATAGCGATCATCGGTTCGACGGCTACGATCGCCTCGCCTTGGGTATTTGGCGATTAAATCAAAATCCAGCGGTAGTGACGTTCTTGGGTAGTCACCATCATTCATACCTAGCAAACAAACTACTTTAAATGGAATGGATCGCATAGGCATCATAGTACAAAAATTGATTTTACCCACTAAAAAACGGTGTGCTAAATGATTTTGTTCTAAACGTGCCTGCATTGCATCATGTAAAACAGTGATTGAAATAAGGTCGGTAAACTGAGCTGTTAAACCACTATTAATTAATTGTTGCCATTCATCTTCTATCATTAATAAAATAGCATCGCGTTGCTGATTGTGCATAAAAAAATCATTAATTAATTCAAGGCAACAACCTTGCCAATCAGACAATGATTTTTCTTCATTTAAAATCGTAAACCATTTACGGACAACTTTAATAAACTCAGCTAATTGACCAATAAGTTCCGCATCTAATCCTGTTGCACCATCATAAGGTAAAATTTGTAACCATCCACCTTGTTCACTATTCATGGTATAACCCAGCAATAACCGTTCAAGGCCAAATAACCAGCTGTGTGCACTTTCAAGACCAAAGCGGATACCAGACTCAATAATCCAAGTTCGCAGTAATATTAATTGTGATTCATTTATGGAAAATTTTTCAGCTACGGCTGGAATTTCCAGTAAATTAAATAACTCTTCTGCGGTGAATCGACTATTTGGGAAGTTTAAAATAGCAAAAAAACCTTGTACGATGGGATCAATATTTCGAGCTTTTTGATCAGAAATGGTAAAAGGTAAATAGCGTTCATTACTGGCATTGCCAAAGACAGCACGAATATAAGGTACATAGCGATCAATATCTGAAACCATAACAATACAGTCGCGTAGTTCAAGATCGGGGTTTTCATCAAAAACAGATAATAGATAATCGTATAATACTTCGACTTCCCGTTGTTCACTATGGCAAGCATGGAATGAGATAGATTTATCAGAATCATCAATTTGTTTATCGTTTAAATCATTTTGATAAAGCTCTAAAATGTCTTGCTGAATTGCGTGCAATAGACATGTCCGTTCTTGATCAACAAATGCCTCAATATCCTGTTTACTATTAAATTCTTGCAATAAAAATAAATTGTCGCGGCCTAGTTTTCCCCACGAAGTTAATAGTGGATTAGGAATTTTATCGGGAGTATTTAAAATATCGGATAGTTGTTTTTCAACAATATCGCCCCAGTACCATTTACAAGGATTGTTAAACATCAAATGCACATCGATGTGTTGACCAAGTGCTGAGAGTAATGACAGATAAATAGGTGGAAGAGAAGTAATCCCAAAAATATAAACTCGTTTAGGTAAAGAATTTAACCGTAAACGATCAAAGTCTTTATCTAACAAAATATCTAATATTTGCTGATAAATATTGGCTCGGTGATAGGGTAGGCTGATTGAAATCAGTTGCCGCCATAATTCTGCTTGCCAAATTTCATCAGGATGATGATTTAATTCACTTACGGTTTGATTGGCTTCCCATTTTGCTAACCAATCTGGACGATATACCAAATATTGGTCAAATAATCGTGCTATCCGCGTTGCTAATTGATAGTTTTTGCGTTCTTCTTTATCAATATTTAGATAATGTTTGATTGTCTCAAATTCAGGTCGTTCAATGATCTTAGGCAATAAATAGTATAAACGCCAACTCATTGATTCAACGTCATAGTTATTTTCAGTTGGTGAATCCGGTAAAAGGGTTTGATATATTTGCCAAATAAATTGACTGGGAAAAGGAAAATCGACATTGGCAAGAATACCAAGATCGTTGGCCAATTCAATTTGTAACCACTGTGCCATACCTTGGCTTTGTACAATTATCATATCGGGCGTAAAAACCTGTTCTATGGGGTCTCTACGCATTAATTCACTGACTAGGGACTTGAGTAAATCGACTTGATTTGAATGATAAATAGTAAACATAGTTACATTAATATTAATATAAATTAGTCAGATTATCGCTGATTGTTATAAATAAATCTAGCTACGATTAGGTTGTGCATTTTTACAGCTAAATAATTTTATAAAATCCAAATAGATTTTAAAAAAATGTTAAGGAATATTTTTAAGATAAAAAATCGTGATTTTTAGATAGAATTTTTTTTAAATAAGTAGTTAAAAAAGCAGTTAAGTAAAAATTAAAAAGGTTACAATTTATTAAGTTGTAACCTTTTATGAGTTTATCTAGTAATTAACGTATTTTTTATTGACCCATGCGACGAGTTAATTCAATAACACGAATTTTTGCCAAAGCTTTTGATAGTTCAGCCGATGCTTGAGCAAATGTCATGTCATCACTTGGGTGATTAATATGTTCTTTTGCTTGTCTGACTGCTTCTTGTGCTCTGGCTTCGTCTAAGTCTTCACCACGAATTGCCGTATCGGCTAAGATTGTGACGATATTGGGTTGAACTTCTAAGACGCCACCAGAAAGGTAGATAAACTCTTCTTCACCATCCGCTTTTACAATACCTACCATACCCGGTTTAATCATTGTAAGTAGAGGAGTGTGACCTGGGTAGATCCCAAGTTCACCTTCTTGACCTGTGACTCTGATTCGCTGAACATCACCCGAAAACAGGTGAGATTCAGCACTAACAACTTCTAATTGATAGGAAGTTAGTGCCATAATACTATCTCCGTTCAATGAATCTCTTAGAGAGATTTAGCTTTCTCAATTGCTTCGTCGATTGAACCAACCATATAGAATGCTTGTTCAGGAATGTGGTCATAGTCACCGTTCATAATTCCTTTAAAAGCACTGATGGTATCTTTCAATGGTACATATTTACCAGGAGATCCTGTAAATACTTCTGCAACGAAGAATGGTTGAGATAAGAATCGTTGAATTTTACGTGCACGTGCAACGGTTAATTTATCATCTTCTGATAATTCATCCATACCAAGAATTGCGATAATATCTTTTAATTCTTGATAGCGTTGTAAAATTGACTGAACGCCACGAGCACAATCATAGTGTTCTTGACCAACAACAAGTGGATCTAATTGACGGCTGGTTGAATCTAATGGATCCACCGCAGGATAGATACCTAATGAGGCGATTTGACGACTCAATACGATTGTTGCATCTAAGTGAGCAAAGGTGGTTGCTGGCGATGGGTCAGTCAAGTCATCGGCAGGTACATATACCGCCTGAATTGAGGTGATTGAACCTGTTTTAGTTGAAGTGATACGTTCTTGTAATAAGCCCATCTCTTCTGCTAATGTTGGTTGGTAACCTACCGCAGATGGCATACGACCTAATAATGCAGATACTTCAGTACCTGCTAAGGTATAACGGTAAATATTATCGATGAATAATAATACGTCTTTACCTTCGTCTCGGAATTTTTCAGCCATGGTTAAACCAGTTAACGCTACGCGTAGACGGTTTCCTGGTGGCTCATTCATCTGACCATATACTAACGATACTTTATCAAGTACGTTTGATTCTTTCATCTCATGATAGAAGTCATTACCTTCACGGGTACGTTCACCCACCCCAGTAAACACTGAGTAACCAGAGTGTTCAATAGCGATATTACGGATTAATTCCATCATATTAACGGTTTTACCCACACCCGCACCGCCGAATAGACCAACTTTACCACCTTTAGCAAATGGACAAATTAAGTCGATAACTTTGATACCTGTTTCAAGTAACTCAGTTGAGTTAGCGAGTTCTTCATAAGTTGGTGCTGCGCGGTGAATTGCCCAACGCTCTTCCTCACCAATTGGACCTGCTTTATCAACAGGATCACCTAGTACGTTCATAATACGACCAAGTGTTTTAGTACCTACGGGTACTTCAATACCGTGACCTGTGTTTACTACTTTAAGTCCACGTCTTAAACCATCAGATGATCCCATTGCGATACAACAGACAACGCCACCACCTAATTGTTGTTGAACTTCCAGAACTAATTTTTCAGTGCCAGTTTCCACTTCTAATGCATCATATACCTTCGGTACTGCATCTTCTGGGAATTCGACATCAACCACCGCACCGATGATCTGGACAATCTTTCCAGTAGCCATTTTTAATCCTCTACGTCTTTTTCTTAACTATAAGCCAATATTTAGCACTAACCTGAAACAGCGGCTGCACCGGATACAATATCAATCAATTCATTTGTGATAGCACCTTGACGTGCTTTGTTATACACAATTTGTAATTCATTAATTAGGTTTGCACCGTTATCTGTTGCTGCTTTCATGGCCACCATTCTTGCCGCTTGTTCACTCGCTAGATTGTCAACCACAGCTTGATAGACTTGTGATTCAATATAACGACGTAAAATCACATCTAATAGTGATTTAGCATCTGGCTCATAAATATAATCCCACGATGAAGCTTTAAGTGCTTTATCTTCTGATGGTGGTAATGGTAATAATTGCTGTATTGTTGGTTTTTGCGACATAGTATTAATAAATTTATTAGTAACAATATATAATTTATCAATATTACCTTTGTCATATGCCTCAAGCATTGTTTTTACCGGTCCAATTAAATCGGATAAAGTTGGTTCATCACCTAAATTCGTGACTTGTGTTAAGATGTTTGTTTTTACTGATGAGAAAAATGAAACACCCCGAGAACCAATTAAAGCAACATCAGCTTCAACATTTTTTTCCTGCCATGCTGACATATCAGCAATGACAGTTTTGAAAAGATTGATATTTAAACCACCGCATAAACCACGATCGGTTGAAATGATAAGATAGCCAACTCGCTTTACATCTCTTTCTTCTAAATAAGGATGCTTGGCGCCTATCTGAGCTAACGCTAAATGTCCAATTACTTCACGAATCATTTCAGCATATGGACGACTTGCTGCCATTCTATCTTGCGTTTTACGCATTTTAGAATTGGCAACCATTTCCATCGCTTTAGTGATCTTTTGCGTACTTTGGATACTGGCAATTTTTGTTCTAATCTCTTTTGCATTAGCCATTTTTTACCTCACCCTTACCAAGTTTGAGTTGATTTAAAGCTTTCAAGTAATTCTTTTAACTTACTTTCAATCTCATCATTGTAATTACCCGTTTCGTCGATTTGTTTGACAAAATCAGCATATTGACTATGGGCATAAGCAAGGAGTGCCGTTTCAAATGGTAATACTTTAGCGAGTTCTACATCTTCAAGATAACCACGTTCAGCAGCGTAAAGTACAATTGATTGCTCAGCAACAGTCATAGGAGAGTATTGCTTTTGTTTCAATAATTCAGTTACTTTTTCACCATGACTTAATTGGTTTCTTGTTGCTTCATCTAAGTCAGAAGCAAATTGTGAGAACGCAGCTAATTCACGATATTGTGCAAGTGCCGTACGAATACCACCTGATAATTTTTTCATTATTTTGGTTTGCGCAGCACCACCAACACGAGAAACCGAAATACCCGGGTTAACCGCAGGGCGAATACCTGAGTTAAATAGGCTTGTTTCAAGGAAGATCTGACCATCAGTAATTGAAATTACGTTAGTTGGTACGAATGCCGATACGTCACCAGCTTGTGTTTCGATAATTGGTAATGCTGTTAATGAACCTGTTTTACCTTTTACTTCACCTTTAGTAAATTCTTCAACATAAGCTTCGTTAACACGAGCTGCACGTTCAAGTAAACGAGAATGAAGATAGAATACATCACCAGGATATGCTTCACGTCCAGGTGGGCGACGAAGTAATAACGAAATTTGACGGTAAGCAACCGCTTGTTTAGATAGATCATCATAAACAATTAATGCATCTTGACCACGATCGCGGAAGTATTCACCCATGGCACAACCCGCATAAGGTGCTAAATATTGTAATGCAGCTGATTCAGATGCTGAAGCTACAACAACGATAGTATTTTTTAATGCACCATGTTCTTCAAGTTTACGTACTACGTTTGCAATAGTTGACTGTTTTTGCCCAATTGCTACATAGATACATTTTACACCCGAATCACGTTGGTTAATGATTGCATCGATTGCTAATGCTGTTTTACCTGTTTGACGGTCACCGATAATAAGTTCACGCTGACCACGACCAATTGGAATCATTGAGTCGACGGCTTTATAACCTGTTTGTAATGCTTGATCGACTGATTGACGCTCGATAACACCTGGTGCGACAACTTCAACCGGCGAAAATCCATTATGTTGAATTGAGCCTTTGCCATCGATAGGTTCACCAAGTGTATTGATAACACGACCTAATAAGCCTTCACCAACGGGTACCTGTAAAATACGGCCAGTACATTGTACTTTCATCCCTTCCGATAAGTCTTCGTATGGTCCCATAACCACCGCACCGACTGAGTCTCGTTCTAGGTTTAATGCCATTGCATATCGATTACCAGGTAATGCAATCATTTCGCCTTGCATTACATCGGTTAATCCGTGAATTCGAAGAATACCATCACTTACTGAGATGATTGTTCCTTCATTGTGAGCATCACTCACAATATTGAACTGAGCTATCCGCTCTTTAATTAGTTCACTTATTTCAGTTGAATTTAGCTGCATTATCAGTCCCCTTAAGACTGTAGAGCGTCATTTAAACGATTTAAACGCCCTCTGATACTACTATCAATAACCATATCGCCCGTACGAATAATAAAACCAGAAATGAGCGATTTATCTATATGACATTTTAGTTTTACTTTTCGTGATAAACGTTTTTCGACAGCGATAGAAATTTTATTAAGTTGTTCGCTAGTTAGCTCATTAGCCGAAATGACATCAACATCTGCTTGAGCATCTTTATCTAAACAATATTGTTCAAACAAAGTTAAAACTTCAGGAAGAAGTGATAATCGTTTGTTTTCAGCCATAACTTTAATAAAATTAGTGCTAAACTCATCTAATACATCTTTACAGATGTTGATGAGTAAATTAGCCACCGAATCAGTTTTCATATCAGATGTTAGGATACTTCTTACTTGTGCATCTTTGCTTACTTGAGAAGTTAATACCAACATTTTATGCCATGATTCGATACTGTTTCTTTCTACCGCAAAATCAAAAGCGGCTTTAGCATAAGGACGAGCAATTGTAATTAAGTCAGCCATTGCTCTATTCTCCTTATAATTCAGCTACGAGTTTATCAATGATGTCGCTATTTGCGGCTTCATTAACAGAACGTTCAATAATTTTTTCTGCACCGGCAATAGCGAGTGTAGCGACTTGTTGTTTAAGCTCTTCTCTAGCGCGTTTGCGTTCAGCTTCTACTTCGGCAAGTCCTTGAGCAACAATACGTTCTTTTTCGCGGATCGCTTCTTGTTGTGCTTCTTCAAGAATGATAGCTTTGCGTTTGTTTGCTTGCTCAATAATTGCATTAGCCTCTACCTTAGCCTGTTGCATTATGTCAGATGTATTTGCTTTGGCTAATTCCAAATCTTTTTTTGCTGTTTCTGCTGAAGCAAGACCGTCTGCTATCTCTTTTTGGCGTTTTTCAATCGCATTAATAACAGGTGGCCAAATAAACTTCATGCAGAACCAAACAAACAATACAAATGTAATTGCTTGGCCGAGGAGAGTTGCGTTCATATTCATGAGACGATTCCTCTTAAAAGTTTATTAACCGGCAACAGCAAAAATAACATAAAGTGCAATACCCACACAGATCATTGGAATTGCATCAACTAAGCCCATAACGATAAAGAATTGGGTACGTAACATAGGCATTAATTCAGGTTGACGAGCGGCACCTTCTAGGAATTTACCACCTAGTAATCCAATACCAACTGCACCACCAATTGCAGCTAATCCCATCATTATGCCCGCGGCTACAAATAACATACTATCCATTATATACTCCAGTTTATTATCAAAAAAATATTGAAATTAGTGATCTTCCGTTGCCGATGCCATTGCTAAATAGACGATCGTCAACACCATAAAAATAAAAGCTTGTAACGTAATAATTAAAATATGGAATATGGCCCAAGGTAATGAGAGTATCCATTGTGACCACCAAGGTAATAGTGCAGCAATTAAGATAAAGATAAGTTCACCAGCATACATATTACCGAAAAGTCGAAGTCCTAAAGAAACTGGTTTAGCTAATAAGCTAACAAGTTCAAGGATTAAATTGATTGGCGCAAATGCCCAATGATTAAAAGGATGAAGTGTATATTCTTTAATAAATCCAGAAATACCTTTGTATTTAATTGAATAAATTATGATAAGAATAAATACGCCTAATGACATTGACATTGTGATACTGACATCTGCAGAAGGGACGACTCTTAAATGCGAAAGACCTAAATATTGTGCAGCGTAAGGTAAAAAGTCTACTGGAATGAGATCCATTAAGTTCATCAAAAATACCCAAGTAAACACAGTTAAGGCTAACGGCGCAATGAGTTTATTTTGACCAGTGAACATGTCTTTAACGGTGTTATTAACAAATTCAAAGAGCATTTCTACTGCACATTGCAATTTACTTGGTACACCACTGGTAGCTTTTTTAGCTACGCGATGAAATATCCATAAAAAGATAACACCAAGTACAATTGAAAAGAACAACGAGTCCAGATTAAAGGTCCAAAAACCAGAACCTACTTGCAAGTTCTCAAGATGATGCTTGATATAAGCTTGTGGTGAAGCTGGAGAGGAAACTGACATAAAACCCTCTTACCTTATTCCTAAAATTTAAAAATACTGCTTACATTCCTTTCAATAAAGATATAAGCAATCGCTGTAATAATTCGAAGCTACTATTTTAAACCTAATTGCCTATAATAAGTCAACCTTTGATTAACTAAATTAAGAATTTAGACACTTTTTACTAAATTTGTGTAAAGAATAGCAACTTTATAATGTCACTTTAGTAGAAATAATCCCCTATTAATCGCCAAATTAATAGGGATAAAATAAGCTAATTTGATGCTTTAACTGCTTCAGCGATTTGTTCTGCCAGTTTTTGTACTTCAGCAGCATCAATACCTTCAACCATGACGCGAATAAGTGGTTCTGTTCCTGATTTACGAATCAAAACACGTCCATGAATACCAAGTTGTTTTTCGGCTTGTTCAATGGCTAATTTGACATCGGGGTTTGTTAATGGATCGTGTTTTTCAGCAAATCGAACATTGATTAATACTTGTGGCATCATGGTCATACCACTACATAAATCAGCTAATGACATGTTATTGCGAACCATTGCGGCTAATACTTGTAAACCCGCAATAATACCATCGCCAGTGGTGGTTTTATCTAATAATAAAACGTGACCAGAGTTTTCAGCGCCTAAGCGCCAATTTTTTTCAAGCATTTTTTCAAGTACATAACGATCACCAACTTTAGCGCGTACAAATTGAATACCCAAATTTTTAAGTGCGATTTCAAGTCCCATATTACTCATTAATGTGCCAACAACGCCACCTTTTAATTGACCTTGTCTTAATGCTTCACGAGCAATAATATAAATAATTAAATCACCATCAATTTTACGCCCTTTATGATCAACCATGATAATGCGATCACCATCGCCATCTAAGGCAAATCCTAAATCGGCTTTTTCATCAATAACGCATTTGGCCAATGCTCTAATATCTGTTGCACCACAATTATCATTGATGTTAACGCCATCGGGGTCACAGCCTATCTTTATCACATCTGCACCAAGTTCACGTAAAACTTTAGGAGCGATGTGATAAGTGGCGCCGTTAGCACAATCGACGACTATTTTTAAACTGGCTAAACTCAAATCATGATCAAAGGTGCTTTTACAGAATTCAATGTAACGACCTGCCGCATCGGTAATTCGGCTTGCACGTCCGAGTTGTATGGATTCAACGCAGTCGATCTCTTTTTCAAGCTGAGCTTCAATTTCTAATTCGATTGCATCATCGAGTTTCTTGCCTTCGGTCGAAAAAAATTTAATACCATTATCATAAAATGGATTATGTGATGCTGAAATAACAACGCCGGCATCAGCTCTAAATGTTCGTGTTAAATACGCAATAGCTGGCGTTGGCATGGGACCAGTAAATGCAGTAGCAACACCCGCCGAAGCAAATCCGGCTTCAAGTGCTGATTCAAGCATATAACCAGAAATACGGGTATCTTTACCAATTAATACTTTTTTTACCCCATCTTTAGCAAGTATACGACCTGCTGCCCACCCTAGCTTAAGCGCAAAATCTGGTGTGATAGGGTACTCTCCAACTTTGCCTCGAATCCCATCAGTGCCAAAATATTTCCGATTAGACATTTTATTCCCTCACACTAAATTTTATTGTGGTCTACTTCTTAAGTATAAAATCGTAATTTAAAAATTATTTTAACTAGACGTATTGTTTATAAGCTTTTTTGTAAAAAAGTTTGAGGTTAACTATACGTTTGAGTATAAAATCATTCCCGATTATCATTAGCAAATTTTAGTAAAACCTGACTTTCTTTAATAAAGCGCTGAGCATAATTACCAAACCACTCGGTGACATTATTAAAATTCTCAATAAATTTTACTTTGTCGCGTTGCTCAATTAATTTCACCATTTCTCCGAAGCATTGATAATAACGTTTGATTAGTTCAATGTTATCATCAGATGCCATAATAATATCGGCATAAAGCACCGGATCTTGTGCAAACAATCGACCTACCATCATTAATTCTAATCGATAAATAGGGGAGGATAACGCAATCAGTTGTTCTAAATCGGCTTGTTCTCGCTGTAAATTTACGCCATATGAAAAAGAGGTAAAATGGCGTAAAGCTTGAATAAATGACATGCATTTATCATGCTCTTTGGCATCAATTGCACATAAATTGGCTCCCCAAATGCGCATTTGTTCAATTAACCATTGATATTTATCTGGCTCACGCCCTTCACAATAGACAATAATCTGTTTTGCTAAATTTGGTACATCAGGACCAAACATTGGGTGCAATCCAACGACAGGGCCAGGATGCTTTTTGAGCATAGCTTCAAGAGGTTTGACTTTTATTGAGGTAAAATCGGTTAAGATACAATCCTTAGGCAATGGCGGTAATTGATCGATGATTTCGCAAGTTTTGTTAATTGGTACTGTCACAATCACGGCCGCTGCATCAGCAACTATTTCGGCTGCTTGATGCATAGTTTTAGAACCTAAAGTTTTAACATGGTAACCAGATAGGGTGAACAGACGAGCAAACAATTTACCCATTTGTCCATTACCTCCAACGATAACGATAGAACCTGAACCGGTATAGACCTTTTTAAAACCTTTGTCATTTTCACTTATGTATGATTCACGCATTAAACGGCGTAATATATCTTCAATTAAAGCAGATGATACACCAATATTTTCAGCCTCTTTTCGTCTTTGGGCTAACATTTCTGCTTCACGTTTAGGATCGTAAATAGGAATACCGTGTTTGCTTTTAACATCGCCAACTTCGGCGACTAAAGCTAATCGTTTATTAATTAAAGATAAAATTGATTTATCGACTTCATCAATTTTATCGCGCAAGGCAAGTAATTCCGTAGACATATTCGGTTATTCCTTTTCTCACAAATGATAACTGTTTCTGTAATAGCTTAACAGTATAACGTATTTTTGGTAGGATGGGACTATTGCAACCTTAATTCCAATACAATAAATTCATCATGAAAGTTATTTCTTTTAATATTAATAGTCTTCGGGCTCGAATCCATCAATTAGCCGCCATTATCGATAAGCACCAACCAGATGTGATAGGTCTGCAAGAAACCAAAGTTCATAATGATCAGTTTCCAGTCGAGGAGCTTGAGCAGTTTGGTTATTACTTAAATTATCATGGGCAAAAAGGGCATTATGGTGTGGCTCTGTTAACTAAGCAAAAGCCACTTTCAGTACAATGTGGTTTTCCAACTGATAGCGATGATGCCCAATGCCGATTAATTATCGCTCAGTTGCCAACCAACCAAGGTGAGTTAACCATAATTAATGGTTATTTTCCGCAGGGTGAAAGTTTGCATCATGAAATCAAATACCCTGCAAAACGTAAATTTTATCAAGATTTGATTGATTATTTAAAGCAACATCAATTAAGTGATCAGCTTTGTTTGATTATGGGCGATATGAATATTAGTCCAACCGATTTAGATATCGGCATTTCGGACGACAGCCGTAAACGTTGGTTGCGTACTGGTAAATGTTCATTTTTACCTGAAGAGCGAGAGTGGATGAACAATTTAATGTCACTTGGGTTTGTTGATACTTATCGTAATGAGCATCCAACAAAACAGGAATATTCCTGGTTTGATTATCGTTCTAAAGGCTTTGATACCCATACTGGATTAAGAATTGATTTGATTTTAGCAAGTGAAAAGTTGATGGCGCATTGCCAACAAACTGGCATTGATTATGATATCCGCGCTATGGAAAAACCGTCTGATCATGCGCCAATTTGGGCTCAATTTGATTTAGCTTAAATAGGTAACAGTATAATAATAGAGGAATAGTATGCAGCACAATAGTTCGATTCTATCGGTTAAAGATCTTAACCAAATGGTGAAAGATATTCTTGCTGATGCTATTGGTCAAATTTGGCTGATGGGCGAAATTTCTAATTTTTCTCGCCCCGCTTCTGGGCATTGGTATTTCACCTTAAAAGATGATACAGCTCAAGTTCGTTGTGCCATGTTTCGCAATAGTAATTTTCGCGCTGGTTTTACACCACAAAATGGCCAGCAAGTATTGGTTAGAGCAACGGTTACGCTTTATGAAGCACGGGGTGAATATCAACTTGTTATTGATAAAATCCAACCTGCTGGTGCAGGGTTGTTGCAACAAAAGTTTGAACAATTAAAGCAAAAATTATTTGAAGAGGGGTTATTTGAATCTACTTATAAACAATCATTGCCTGAAAATATTCGTACTGTTGGCATTATTACTTCTTCAACTGGGGCGGCATTACATGATATTTGTCAGATCTTAAAACGTCGTGATCCAAGTTTGCATTTAATTATCTATCCAACGCAAGTACAAGGCACAGAAGCTGCTGCGCAGATCGCTAAAATGATTCAAATTGCTAATACTCGTCAAGAATGTGATGTGTTAATTGTTGGTCGAGGAGGTGGTTCACTCGAAGATTTATGGTCATTTAATGAAGAAGTAGTCGCAAGAGCGATTTTTGCTAGCCAATTGCCAATTGTCAGTGCAGTGGGGCATGAAATTGATTTTACCATAGCCGATTTTGTCGCTGATGTCAGAGCAGCTACTCCATCCGCGGCAGCGGAATTAGTTAGTCGCGATTGCTTAGATCAGATTAGACGGATTCAAGTTCAAGAACAGCATTTATCTATGGCAATGGATTATTATTTGACTCGACGTCGTGAAATGCTCAATAAGTGGCGTCACCAATTGCAAACCCAACATCCACAAGCCAAACTAGCAAAAAAATTAAATCGATTACTATCTTACCAGCATGCTTTATATGAAAATATGCAGCAATATTTACTCAAACAGTCAAATCGCCATAACTTTTTAGATAAACAACTGTTACGGCTATCTCCACAAAATAATATTACCTACTTAAGTCAGATGATTCGCCAGAAACGTCAGCAACTTATTAATTTAATTCAACAAAAAATAACTCAGTCACGATATCAATTTGTTTTACAAACCTCGCAACTTAATAGTGTTAGTCCACTTGCGACATTAGAAAGAGGATATTCTGTAACGACCAATCAACAAAATACGGTAGTGCGTCGTGTTGAACAAGTAAACGTAGGTGAGCTTATCACAACCAGATTAGCTAATGGTCAGTTAACTAGTCAAATTATTGATATGCAAAATAAAGATAATTATTAGTGTCAATTTTTAAATGACGATTGATTTAATGGTTATTTATTGAGAATAATCGATACAGATAGTAATTATAATTTTTGGCGGTCTAATTTTTAGACATATATAAAATAATGAGTTAAGGTAAATTGAATATTTTAGTGTTTGATAAAATTGTACCTTGAGCAGTATTAACTATATAATATTGTTGATATTAACTTTAATAATAAGAAGAGAACAAACCAATTATGCATCACCCCATAGGAATTGATTTAGGTACTACTAATAGTTTAATTTGTGTTTGGCAAGATGGTAAGCCAATACTTATCCCCAACTCAATCGGCGAAGTTGTCACTCCATCAGTAGTAAGTGTTGATGATGATGATTCTATTTTAGTTGGGCGTGCTGCATTGTCTCGCTTAACAACGCATCCAAGTCGAAGTGCAGCTGCATTCAAACGCTTTCTTGGCTCTAATAAAGTATTTGAATTAGGTGACAAGAAATTTACGCCAACCGAACTTTCTGCCATGGTGTTAAAATCTCTTAAGGCCGATGCCGAAGCGTTTTTAAAACAAGAAATACACGATGTAGTGATTTCTGTTCCTGCTTATTTTAATGATGAACAACGCAAACAGACACGTTTTGCTGCGGAATTAGCTGGTTTAAATGCTGTACGTTTAATTAATGAACCAACTGCAGCCGCTATGGCATATGGATTACATGAGGAGCAATCAGGTAATACTTTAGTTTTTGACTTAGGTGGCGGTACCTTTGATGTGACTGTACTGGAATATGCTTTGCCAATTATTGAAGTACATGCATCTGCCGGAGATAACTATTTAGGTGGCGAAGATTTTACCGATGAACTGGTTAAAGCCTGCTTAAGTGATTGGAATCTTAAACAACAGGATATACCCGTTGACGACTATGCACGTTTATTAGATTTAGCGGAGCAATTAAAGTGTAAGTTAAGCGGTGATGAATTACACAAATTAACTTGGTTTTGGCAAGATAAGCAGTGGGAGTTTTCCTTAAATGAAAATCGAGCCAAAACGCTATGGTTACCACTTCTTAATCGTTTACGTTCGCCTATTGAACAAGCCTTAAATGATGCGCGCTTAAAGCCTAACCAGCTTGAACATATTGTGTTAGTCGGTGGCTCATCACAACTCGGTGTGGTGCGTGAGCTGGTAACGAAATTATTTGGCAAATTGCCTTATCGTCATATTAATCCTACCACGATTGTGGCACAAGGCGCTGCTGTTCAAGCTGCTTGTCGGTTACGTAATGCTGATATAGAAGAGGTTATTTTAACTGATGTATGTCCTTATACGTTAGGTATTGAAAGTAGTTCAGGTAATGTTGGTGGATTATTTGCACCGATTATTGAGCGAAATACCATTGTCCCGACCTCGAAAGTAAAAACTTTTTATACGGTGCATCCGCAACAGAAGATTATTGGCATTTCGGTTTATCAAGGCGAAAGTCCACGCGTAGAAAATAATGTGCTGATAGATCAGTTTGAAGTGCCTGTAACTCCGATGGAGAAAACACAAGGTATTGATGTTCGTTTTAGTTATGATTTGAATGGTTTGTTAGAAGTTGATGTAGTTGTTCTTGAAACCGGTATTAAACATGGAAAAGTCATTGATCATAGTCCAATAGGTTTAACTGATAAACAAAAACAAGAGAGCCATGAACGATTAAAATCACTCAAAGTTCATCCTCGTGATGAGATGCCAAATCGGACTTTATTAGCGAGATTAGAGCGAGCATGGGCACAATCATTAGGTGATGAAAGAGCATTAATTGGGTCGTACATTGAAGCTTTTATTGAGGTATTAGATCAGCAAAATTCAGAAGAAATTGATGAAATGCGCTGTGAAATTGAAGCAAATCTACAAGAACTCAATCGTTAACCATTATAGATTTTTATTCGATCACATTTCCCCCTTTTTATACGAATCAAAAGGGGGATTTTTGTGTAGTTTACTTTTCCTTAGTCTTTTTTTCTATTGGTGGTCCATAGCGATTGATTTTTTTTAATTCTGGAAGCCAACATGGTGATAACAATAGTGGTAGCAAAAATATTGTTGCAATAAAATATAAAGGTTGTCCTTTATCTGTGTCGTTGATACGTCGTTTGATAGCAAAAAGAGTATTAATTGCTACTAATGTCAAAATGACATAATTTGTTATATTATCAAAATTATTTTTATCTAAAAACATAAGCATCGTAATTGATAAAATTAACTGTACTATAAAGCCCTGTATATTGGTACGTCCATTCCAACGCCAAAATTGCCACCATTTATTTTGAGGTAGAGATTGTGACTCAAGCCATTTTTGATTTTCAGTATTTTTTGCCAAAAGTAATGCTGCACAGAGTCGTAATACTAAATCGTTATCGCTATCATTTTTAAATTCATCTAACATTTTTAGTTCATCATCATCGCATACGCTGTATTGATTAGATAAGCGTTCAGCAAGTGAGGTGATTTTATCTACTTGTTTGGTATAGTGGTATCTATTTTTGTTAACCGATAAAGGAAAACTCCAATTATCTTTTAAACTATTTGCTATTTTTTTCAGATCTTTATTATCACCAACCAGTTTTTGTAACGTTTGATCTAATTTGGCTTTTTGTTCGGGTTTGTTTAATACAATCAGGTATAGCAATATCACATAAACTGGATTTTTTTTAGCTAATTTTGGTGTCCATAATTGTTCTATTTTTTGTTCGAAATTATTAAAATCAATGTAGTCAGGATCATCAATAAACCATTCCATGGAATCTGGATAATTGTTTAAAATACAATTAATGAGCTTGCTGTCATTATCAATTAGGTTGTAAAGTTCAGTTTCATTTTGCCAATTGCCATGTTTAAATATTTCTATTAATGGTTTAAGTTTGTCATCATCCTTAATAGTAAAATTATTATTTTCTTGCTGTAGATATATAGCGACATTAATCGGTTGGTTAACGGTAGCTAAAACTAATAAACAATGATGAAACCATTGCCAATACGCATTTTTATTATTCATTTTTGTTGATGCATTTGGTGGTTCGGGTAACAAGTAATATTTCATGAATTGTAAATACATAGCCCAATCAAACATTTCCATATTTGAATAATGAAAACTATGATATAAATGTAATTTAGCAACCTCAGGGAGCTCTTGAAATCTATCTAACCATAAACGACCATATAAAACTAGCTCACCCTCTTCATCTGGATCGAATTTTTTTGGTAACAGGGCATTTTTATCATCATCAAATAGCCAGGCTTTAAACTCTTGTATTGGTGAGAGTTGTTTAAGCCATGTAAGATGTTGTCGTGCTTGGCGTTTTAAATGATGCAAAATAAATTGTTCAAATGGATCATTACTTTGCTCATCTAAAATTTCTTGTAACAGAATTTCGTTACCATGGCGCAACATCACAGCATGCCGATATAATCGATATAATCGATGTGAACCGTCATCGCGTAATAATATCGATAGAACTTGTCGGTAACTCCAATTTACGCTTAGAGCCCAATTGACAAAATCAACAATTTCTTTTGGATAGCTTTCGATATCATCTATTCCTGCTAATCGTGCTGTTGTGGTTGTGGTTAATTGCGGAATAGTGTGCAGATAAATTTCTGTTTTATCGGTGTCAATACAGTGGCTGTTATTTAACGCCATAATTAATAAAGGGAAGTAATCTTTTTCAAAATAGACGCACCAACCTGCTATCCAACTTTCTGCTTTTTCTTGATAATGCCCAGAATAATATAGATCTAACCAAAATTGTAATGCATTATGTTTGTCTTCAAGCAAGGTATATTGAATGGCGGCAATATATTTCCAATCGATAATAGTTTGTTCATCTTGATCATTTTCAGCAATGCATTTTAAAGCATAATCCAAGATAAATTTATTTTTCATATTTGCTTCACTATGCCAAAAAGCAAATTCAAGCATAAGTTTTTTATCATCAGGAAGATAAAAGACAGTATCTTGTGATAGGAATATATAAACATCGTCAGGTCTACGTTCCCAATATACCCATTTAATAGAATAAATATAATCAATGGTAGCATTTTGTAATGCTTTGTTGGTTGTAGGCAAACACGTGTAATCAAATAAATCACCATGATCGATGTGATTTAAATAACTATCATATATTTGAAAGTCATCGGTGAACTGTGTCATTAATTGCTGACGCCAACGTAAATTATCAGCTAGAATTTTGACACATGATTCTGAGATATTTGTTGTTTCATAGCTTAAAGTTAGTAATCGCCACTTGACTGAATCAATAACCGACATTGGGTAATCATAAAATGAACCAATAAATTTCTGCCATTCATCTACTTTATAACAGCGTTGGGGATCTTCTAATAGAGCTTGGTAAGCGTTGTAAATTTCATTTGCTTGAATTTGTTCTTCTGTTAGTTGTGATACTGATTCTTTTTCCGATTGTTGAGTTGTTGTATCAACAGCTGTTTCAGGCGACTTTGCATAACTTATTGCTGATTCGTAAGCTTCGCGCAATGCTTTAAACCCATCAGGATCCGTTTCTGGATGATATGAGGGTAGTTTTTCACGATATGCTTGGCGAATAAGCGCGGTATCTGTAGTTTGTTCAATGCCTAATAATTCCCAAAAATTTGTACTCATGACCAATCATACTCCCTTAATGATTCAGGTTTTTCGAGTTCTTCAATATCAATGTACCAAGGTAGGCGATTACAAGGTGAATCTTCGTCATTAATTAATATTTTCATGGTGCGCGTTTGCGATGCCCTAGTTAATTCACAACGTAAAGCTTCAAGATCTTCCTTATTGTTAATTGATTCCCAAAATTGAAATCCAACTGACCAAGCAGCAAAGTAGTTATGCCAAGATTTATAAAAATATTGAGAACGTGAAGCAATTCTTGTAAAAATCCATAGTGCTTCCTCTTCGGTAATAAATTTGTTGGTTGTGCCATTTCGTAGTATATATCCCATCCGTGCATAATCCCAACTACGAATGCCACCAATACCGCATACACAAAAAGTTTGTTCAACAAATTTCATTAGGACTTTTTGATAATCGTTTTGATCTTGGCAGTAATTACGCCAATCAGCTTCGGAAGATCGACAGTATCTTGAATAATAGCGAGATAATAATGTTGCATGTCCATCATCAACCATATCAAAGACACAATTAAGTAGAGTTTCGCGAGAATTAATCCCCCAACTTTCGTTCAAATCTACAAAATCCCGTTCGGGAATAAAGTATGCTGAAGTATAACTTGCACCATTATCTTTGTTTAAAGCAACCATTGGCGCGGACAATCCATATAGCCAATCAATACTATCTTGATTCATATTTTAATTCCGATAATTCCATATATTCCACCATATTGATGACATTAGATTGTATCAAAAAAAGTAACCGTTATTAGTGATAAAATAACACAATTTTTAAATAATTTATGTTCGATTATTGTTATTGGTTTTTATCATAGTGTAAAACACAAAATTGTTTTGCAAATCATTATCAAAAAGGCATAATAACAGCGATTTTTAGTATTTGATTACAATGTTATAAATTGTAAGGAGTAATAATGAAGAGAGCTGCCTTAATAGCTATGTTAATAACAGGCGCATTAATGTTACAAGGCTGTATTACCGCCGCAGTAATTGGCGCAGGTGCTACAGCTACTGCAAAAGTTGCTACCGACCCTCGTACTGCGGGCACACAAGTTGACGATACTACCTTAAATTCACGTATGGGGATGAAAATTAAAAATAATGGTCCTCAATTTATTGGAGCACGTATCGTTTCCAGTACGTATAGCGGTGATATTATCTTAACGGGGCAAGCCAGTCGTGAGCAAATTGAAAAGGCCGAAAGCCTAGCTTATGAAGTTGAAGGTGTAAAAAAAGTCTACAATCAAATTCGAGTTGGTCAACCCGTTAGTGCAGGCACAATCACCAATGATACATGGATCACAACGAAAGTTAAATCTCAGCTAATATTGAATGCGAAAACCAAAGCACGCAACATTAAAGTCGTAACTGAAAATAGGGAAGTATTTTTGATTGGTATTGTGACACCAGAAGATGGTAAAGCTGCTGCACAGCTTGCTAGTAAAGTCGATGGCGTTAAAAAAGTGATCACACTTTTTACCTATATTGAAAATTAATCAACAACGTTATCAGTTAGCAACAATCTTAGTAAAATAGGGGGAAGATAACCCCCTCTTTTTTTATACAACGGATTCAATACGCTCAATTAGTTTAGTCAAGCCTTGTAAACGCGATTGACTTAGCTCATCCGTAATTTTTAACTGGTTTAATAAAGATTGAAAATCGATAGCGGCAATTTCTTTTGCTGTTTTGTGGTTAGCAATAATAATTAAAATTGCCAGTAAGCCTTTAACGATGCGTCCTTCACTGTCACCTTGAAATATAAAGGTATTATCATTTTGCTTTTGATAAGTTAGCCAAACGCGATTTTCACAACCATTGACTTGGTTTTCATCCGTTTTTAAATCTTCAGGCATTGGTGGCAATTGTTTTGCTAATACAATTAACTGTCGATAGCGATCTTGCCAATTATGTTGCTGTAAAAATAATTTGGTTAAGTCTTGCTGTGATAGCATAATATTGACCTATAAATAATTAACTATTTGTAAAAAAGTTTCAGGTTAACTATACGTTTCAGTATAAAATTAGGCTAAAATTTCAATTGCATTTTGTAATGCCAAAATAAAAGCATTTACATCTTGCTCATTATTATATGGCATTAATGATAGACGAATAACCCCATGACAACCCAATTTATTCATTAAAGGTTGAGCACACAGCTCGCCAGTACGAATCGCAATATTTTGCTCGCTAAGTAAAATCGCTACATCATTATGATGAATATGATTAATATTAAATGTGATGATTGGGCTGTTTTCAACACTGTAGAATTGTAGATTAGCCAGTTTGCTTAGCTGTGATTTAGTATAATGGGCCAATTGTTCAGTGTAATTTTCTGCTTTCTTAAGATCCCAATTGTTTAACCAATCAAGTGTTGCATTAAAGCCAACAATGCCAGCTATATTGGGTGTGCCTGCTTCAAATTTATAAGGTGTATCTTCTTGAATAAAATCATCAAATGAGGTGCTTTTTAGCATTTTTCCACCGCCATGCCAAACTGACATTTGCTCAAGTAATGTTTGTTTACCATATAAAACACCCAGTCCCGTAGGGCCATACAATTTATGAGCTGAAAAAGCATAAAAGTCGATATCAAGCGTTGTTACATCAATATCATGATGGACAATTCCTTGGGCACCATCTACTACTAAAATAGCATTATATTGATGAACTATGTGGCTAATTGTAGCTAAATTTGGGCAAAATCCAGTGACATTTGACATATGGGTTATTGCTACGATTTTAGTTCTTGATGATATTAGCGATGATAACTCATCTATATTGGCAGACCATTTAATGACTTTTGCCCCAGTTTGTTTAGCCACAATTAACCAAGGTATTAAATTACTGTGATGCTCTAATTCGCTGACAATAATCTCATCATTAGGTTGTAATACACAGCGAGCATAACTTTGGGCAATTAAATTAATTGATTCGGTAGCACCACGAGTCCAGATAATTTCAGTGTCATTGCTTGCATGAAGCAAATTAGCAACATGTTGTCGTGCTTTATCGATAGCCACTGTTACTTGCAACGCACCATGGTGCAAACTGCGTTTGGCGGTCGCAGTGTTGTGTGCATAATAAGCCACTGTGGCATCCACCATTACCTGAGGTTTAAGAGCAGTTGCCGCGGAATCAAGATATACACTATTACTGTTTAGTGCTGGAAAATCAGCCCTAAACTGCTTTGGTGTAAAATCTTTATTGGCTAAGTTCGAGTCCAGCAATACCATTCCAGTAACCATTACAGTCGCGTTTATGTTCAATATGCAGTGGATTAGAGCCATCTTCATTGGCTTTAAATTGTTTTACAATATCGAGTGTTTCGAGTCCTAACGGCGATATTCGTACAATATCAACTAATCCTTTCATCTCTTTTAAATTATTACCTAAATTATAACAATAGCCGCTTTGTGTTTGGATACCGTTTAGTACAAAAACTTTTTGCTGTTCTTGAGAAAATACTTCACGGCCAACAGGATATTTGATGCAACAAGTTTCACATTTATCTTTTGGTCTATCTTCTGAACGAGCGGTAAAACAACGTGCGGAATAAGCTAAAGGTAAATAACCATAACTAAAGACTTCCACTTCAAAGTTTTTTTCAATATTTAAACTCTCAAATTGTTTAAGAACATTATTTAGCCAATCACGTGAAAGTTCAACCGGCATACACCAACGTACCATACCTTGCTTTTGTAATAATTTTAAAGTCAAGGCGTTATAGCAGTTAATAGCCGGGCCAGCAACGAATGGTAATTTATTTTCTTGAGCAATATTGATGGCCGCTAAATCATTGGCTTCCACCAAAAAGTCACCATTATTGACTAGTTGTCGTAAATCGTTTAATTCTGACGGAGCTTCAAGCAAAGCCAATGTTGAAAGCACCACTTGTTTGCCAGATTTAGCGATTTCCTTAGCTAATTCTAGCCAATTGGGAACTTTCATTTCTCGGCGTTTGGTACAAACCGTTTCACCCATATAAATAATGTCAGCTTCACTCTCTTTTGCTGCGTGATAAAAGGCTTCGGTTTCAGTTTTAGGCCAATAATAAAGCACTGGTCCTAATGAATATTTCATAGTTTTGCTCACTATAATTTATTTATCTTAAATTTGATTTCATTTAATAAAAATGGCATAACCTAAGTTGTACAGTACATACAAAATCAAGATGTGATATCTTTTATAATCAATATTTCTTGATAATTAATATAACAGTAGACTTAGTATTATGTTATTGCCATTTGCGGTGGTAAGCACCTAACGTGGTTTGTGTTCCTTCTGAAACAGAACCCAGCGTATCCATCCAGCTTTTTTCCGCCTGGAATGATTGTGGATTTGCTTTATAGCGATCGATTGCTTGACGCCATACTTTAGTTACTTGTTCAACATAGGCAGGGCTACGCTGACGGCCTTCAATTTTGACTGATGCAATATTGGCTGCAAACAGTTCAGGCAGTAGTTCAATTGTGTTTAAACTGGTTGGTTCTTCAATAGGGTGATAAAGCTCATCGCCTACATAATAACGACCTTTACACAAGGTTGGATAACCAGCATTTTCACCTTTTTTATGGCAATCAATTAACACGTTATTTAAGCGAGACTCAAGACCTTTTTCAGTTTCTTCCCAGCGAACAAATTTTGCTGGTGAACAAGCACCAACGGTATTAGGAGATTCGCCGGTAAGATAGGAAGATAAATAACAACGTCCTTCCGCCATAATACATAAACTACCAAAAGCAAATACTTCAAGTGGAACTGGTGAAACTTGCGAAAGTTGCTTTACTTGATGCATAGAGAGTACACGTGGTAACACGATACGATGTACATGAAAATTGTTATAGTAGAACTTAATTGATTCTTCATTGGTTGATGATGCTTGCACTGAGACATGACGCTCCAGGTTTGGATATTTTTCAGCAGCATAATCTAGCATTGCTAAGTCCGCAATAATAAGTGCATCAGCACCAATATTGGCGGCTGTATCAACTGCATATTGCCAACGCTGGAAGTTTTCAGGATGCGCAAAAGTATTAATTGCTATATGTAGTTTTTTACCGCGTTTATGCACATAGTCAGATGCTTCAATTAAGCGCTTCTCGTTAAAATTCAAACCAGCAAAATGACGGGCATTAGTATCATCTTTCAAACCAATATAAACAGCATCAGCGCCATTATCGATGGCTACTTTAAGTGATGGTAAAGATCCGGCTGGACAAAGAAGTTCCATAATTATTCCTAACTTAAGTTCGCTATTTTATACGCTAGGTATTATGCAATAATTCTTAATTTATTGCGAATGGAAAGCCAATCATGCGATGAAAAAAGTTACGATAGATTGATTTAGTCATTTTTTTACCCTAATTGATCAGTAATTAACTGAACCGTTACCAATAAAATTTTCACTTAGATGCAACATATAGATGGAATAAATTTAGTAATAAGGTAAGCAATAAGGCTAGCGTTACGAGAATATGGCTATTTTAGCCATTAATCCTAACATAGTCTGGCAATGAAGTGGTAAAACCTTTATACTATGCCGTAAATTTTAGTATAACTGTGTAAGTTTTACTAAAACTATCCGTTCTTTAACATCATCAATTGGAAGAAATTTATGCATCCGATGCTTAATATTGCTATTCGCGCTGCTCGTAAAGCAGGTAATGTGGCCATAAAGGCTTATGAAAACCCTAGTTCAATCGAAATTGACACTAAAGGCGCCAACGATTTTGCTACTAATGCTGATCGCGCTGCTGAAGCTTTGATTATTGAGACAATCAAAAAAGCGTATCCTGATCATACAATTATTGCCGAAGAAAGTGGTTTGGCTAAAGGTAATGATGCTGAAACACAATGGATAATCGATCCAATTGATGGTACGACCAATTTTATTAAAAATATTCCGCATTTTGCTGTTTCTATTGCTGCTCGTGTTAAGGGCAAAACTGAAGTTGCTGTGGTTTATAATCCAATGAGTAATGAATTATTTACTGCTGCGCGTGGTAAAGGTGCTCAGCTTAATGGTTATCGTATTCGTGTTAGTAACGCTAAAGATTTAGATGGTAGCGTACTCGCTACGGCATTTCCATTCAAGGCTAAACAACATAGTGATAGCTATTTTGCGGTTTTACAAAAGTTATTTACTCGATGTGGCGATTTTCGTCGTAGCGGCTCGGCAGCTTTAGATTTGGCTTATGTTGCAGCTGGTCGATTAGATGGCTTTTTTGAGATTGGTTTAAAACCATGGGATATCGCTGGTGGTGAATTGATTTTGCGTGAAGCTGGCGGTGTGATGACCGATTTTGCTGGTAATAATAATTATATGGTTTCTGGTAATGTGGTAGCTGGAAATCCTAGAATTGTTAAAGATCTATTAGTTTCAACTCAAAACGATTGGCCAGAAAAATTACGTAACTAATTTTTAGATTAAAATAGCAGGGTTACTCACACCCTGTTATTTTTCATATAGTTTTTGAGTATGTATCTAACTTATTGAGTTAAATTTTCATAATTAATCTGTTAGCTCAACCATTGAACAATTAACCTCTAATCCTTGGCTATCCAAGCAGTGGTTACCCCATTTATACATTGCTTTTAATACGGGTTTAATACTTTTACCAAAATCGGTTAATGAGTACTCGACTTTTGGTGGGACAACTGGAAATACTCTGCGATGAATTAAGCCACTTGTTTCAAGTTCGCGTAGTTGCTGGGTGAGCATTTTAGGTGTGGCACTTGGAATCTCTTTACGTAATTGAGAATATCTCAGTGTTTTTGTTGTCATCAATTTCCATAAAATTAAAGATTTATATTTTCCTCCAATGATATTTATTGTTGTCTCAACAGGGCAGCGGATAGTAGGTTTATAATCTTCATTAGAATCTGATTTATTCTTCATTTTAATGTCTCAATAGTACCTTTTTGGGAAGTATATATCAAAAAAGTGCATTCTTGCTAAAAGAATGATAAACATTAGAATAGTCATTAAATAGGTTAGTAGTCGCGTTTGTGTTGCTATTCTTACAGAAGCATAACCTTTGAAGTTATGGTTATTATTAATGAGGTATAAAAAGAGTTTTTTGTAAATGCCTATAAGCTATTTGATATCAATTAATATAACAAGCCTTTTTAATAAAGACAAAAAGTAACCTGTCTCTATTTGTTAAAACAACAGTATACTTTGTAGGAAAATAGTTTCTTAATATTCAGCCAATACTAAATCCAAATAACATCGGCAGTTAAGGGATGCATCAAATGAAAACAGTTGAATACAATTTTTTTGTTGAGGATATGAGCTGCGCATCATGCGTTAGTCGAGTTGAGAAAGCACTAAAGAAGATTGATGGTGTGATTGACGTCAGTGTTAATCTTGCTACAGAAAAAGCAACCGTTAACGCTAATGCCAATGTTAAATTAGAAACATTAATGTCGGTAGTAGACAAAGCAGGTTATCATGCAGTTAAAATTAACGATCAACAAACTCATATTAAGGATGCTGAGAAACAAGCATCGCTTTGGCCGATTATTATCTCTGTTTTATTAGCGATACCTTTTGTTCTGCCTATGTTACTTGAACCCTTCGGGATACATTTGATGATGCCCGCTTGGTTACAATTAATAATTGCGTCGATTGTGCAATTTGGGTTAGGTGCTAAATTTTATCGCAGCGGTTTCAATGCCGCTAAAGCGTTGTCCGGTAATATGGATTTACTGGTCGCTATTGGTACTAGTGCTGCTTATGGCTTATCACTGTATCAGTGGATGATCGGTAATAATGATCACCTTTATTTTGAGTCATCAGTTGTTATTATTACCTTAATCTTGATTGGTAAATGGTTAGAGTCAAGAGCGAAACATCAAACAACCCAAGCTATCGAAGCCCTGTCTGCCTTACGACCTGATGTTGCTTTAGTTAGGCGGGGCGATCAAGAGATAAGTTTGCCCATTAACCAAGTTGTTGTTGGTGATGTAGTGATAGTGAAGCCTGGTGAACGTATTCCTGTTGACGGTATCGTGATTGAAGGTGCATCAAGTAGTGATGAGTCGATGTTAACTGGTGAAAGTTTTCCAGTCAACAAAGCAGTCAATGATATTGTCACAGGTGGTACTATCAATGGTGAAGGATTGTTAATGGTAAAAACAACGGCAATTCAAGCTGATTCTACCTTATCAAAGATTATTAACATGGTAGAGTCTGCTCAAGCTAAAAAAGCACCCATTCAGCGAATTGTAGATCGAATTAGCGCGATTTTTGTACCTGTGATTTTATTGATTGCGCTTATTACATTACTTGCATGGGGCGTGATTTCTCAGGATTGGCAACAAGCTTTACTTCATGCTGTCGCGGTGTTAGTGATTGCTTGCCCATGTGCTTTAGGACTAGCAACACCAACGGCAATTATGGTGGGTACTGGCGTTGCGGCTCGTCATGGTATTTTGATTAAAGATGCCGAAGCCCTTGAAACATTACACAACGTTAATACCGTAGCGTTCGATAAAACAGGAACTTTAACCATTGGTAAACCTGAATTGGTTGAAATGGATGTGATAGGGACACAAACCCCTGAGCAAATATTAGCGATTGCCGCATCGTTACAAGCAGGTAGTGAGCACCCACTAGCAAAAGCAATTCTAAACAAAGCAAAACAGCATAGTTATGCTCAAAATATTACTTCTGTAACAGGTTCGGGTGTCATGGCAACGATTGATAACACTGAATATTATTTAGGTAGTTTGCGTTGGATGAAATCATTAAACGCCCATTTTGTGGATATGGACGATAAAATCAATGAGCTAACTAATAAAGGTTATACGATTTCATTTTTAGCAAAACAACAGTTAGAAGCAAACGTTGTGATATTAGCTCTATTTGGCTTTTCAGATGTCATAAAAGAAGAAGCAAAAACTGCGATTACAGCACTGCATCAGCTAAATGTTAAAACGGTAATGTTAACCGGAGATAATCAACAAGCTGCTAATTATGTAGGACAACAATTAAATTTAGATAAGGTTATTGCTGAGGTTTTACCGCAAGATAAAGCGAATTATATTTATCAATTACAAAAAGAAAGTCAAAACACTAACAATAGTGATAGCAATCATAAGGTTGCGATGGTGGGTGACGGTATTAATGATGCGCCAGCTTTAGCTGCGGCTGATATTGGTATTGCAATGGGTACGGGAACCGATGTGGCAATGCATGCGGCTAGTATTACTTTAATGCGTGGCAATCTGTTTTTAATTGCTGATGCTATTGATATCTCTCGAAGAACCTATAATAAAATTAAACAGAATTTATTTTGGGCATTTTTCTATAACTTAATTGGCATTCCACTGGCTGCCTTAGGTTTCTTAAATCCAATGATAGCCGGCGCTGCTATGGCACTTAGCAGTGTAAGTGTGGTGACTAATGCTTTATTGTTAAAACGATGGAAAGCTCGTTCTGAGTCAAAATAATTTGATATTTTATAATTTAAATTAAGGAGATGTATTGTCTCCTTATTTTTTAAATTATAGAGTATTACTCAGATTAAACCCAACTTGTGAACCCTTACCTTGTTCGGTCACAAATACCCCAACGGCAGTAATTAATTGTTCATTATAATAAATTAAAGGAATACGGGTACGCATCCAAGGTGGAATATGATGCTCTTGCCACAATTTTTTTATCGATCGAGATCCTTTGCGCTGAACAATTTGAAATTGACCTTGTGCATGAAAACGAACTGAAACAGTTTCCTCTTTTTGCGGTAAACGGCAAGTTAAATCGGTTTGATAATTGGGCTGTAATACGCCTAAATTATCCGGCAAGGTTAGCGATGTACTTAGATCCCAAGGCAAGATTTGCTGTTCGATATCTTGATATAAAGGCAACAAATAGAGCCGGTTTTGATATCGGCGAATTTGCCAATTATGCAAAATAAATTGTGGATTAGCGTCTTCTTTTGCTAAAGCCACTGTTTGCCAAATTAGTGATAACTGTTTTTGGCTTGGCATATTAATCTGTTTAGATCGAAACCACATGCGCAATATAGCATTACGTTTGTAGTCCGAATAGTTATATAACGGTGTTAAACATAACTGCCCTTCAGGTGTTGTAATGAGTTTAAAATCAGCTAACAGTAGCTCGTTAAGTAGTATTTCTTGCTGTTGACATAATTCGGCACTGCGAGCAACCATTTGTGAAAAATGAGGCCAACGTTGGTTAAGTGTTGGTAGAACATTTAAACGTAAAAAGTTGCGATCGTAATGGTCATCTTGATTACTTTCATCTTCTATCCAACTTAATTGGTGCTGATTGGCGTACTGTTCAATCTCTTGACGAGATATCGTTAGTAATGGTCTAAGATGCCGACCATTTTCAAGTGGCATAGCGGATAAGCCCGCTGGACCACTTCCACGCTTTAACGCTAAAAAGAACGTTTCACATTGATCGTCAAGGTGCTGGGCTGTACATAAAAACTCATTATTTTTTAAATGTCGATAGATAGCTTGGTATCGAGCTTCTCTAGCTTGTTCCTCAATATTGCCCGCCGATCTATCAAGTTTGACTTTTTCAATAATCAAAGGAACTTGCCAAGAATGACATTGTTGCTGGCAATGTTCAGCCCAACTATCAGCGTTTTCGCTTAAACCATGATGAATATAAATGGCTCTAAGTTGTAAATTTTGCAATTGTTGCTTTAGGGTGACTAATGCATGCATTAATACGGTCGAATCAACGCCACCACTAAAAGCAACGAGTAGCGATTGCCGACCGTTTAGGTGTTGTAAAATGGTTTGTTCTATAATACTTTTAGTCTTAGCTTTGTTTTGATGGTTCATCCGCTATCCATTTACACTAAACTTTGTAACGCATTAACTTTGTTTTTATGTAATTTGATTCTATCTAAGCCAGCAGCAAGATCGGCAATTAAATCATCAGGATCTTCAAGACCAATATGTAACCGGATTAGTGTACCTGTGAAATCAACACCGGATACTGGTCGTATTTTGACTAGATCTTCAGGTTGATTGGCTAAAATTAATGATTCAAATCCACCCCATGAATAAGCCATTGAAAAGTGAGTCATATTATCTAAAAAATCAGATAATTGAATATCACTTAAATGATCTTTAAGTACAAATGAAAATAAGCCACTAGCACCGCTAAAATCGCGTTTAAAAAACTCATGCCCTTTACAACTTGCTAATGCAGGGTGATTAACGGTTGCAACTTTAGGATGATTGGCTAACCAGTTTGCCACTTTTAAACTGCTTTCGTGATGTTGCTTGAGTCTAACCGCTAGAGTTCGTAATCCACGAGCTGCCATATAGGCTGTATCTGCATCACACATTTGTCCCATTAAATAAGAACGTTCACGTAAGGTATCCCAACAACGTTGATTGGCAACGGCTGTGCCTAGCATTGCATCGGAATGCCCAATTAAATATTTTGTACCAGATTGAATAGAAATATCAACATCATGCTCTAAAGCTTTAAATAAAACACCTGCTCCCCATGTATTATCCATCATAATAACAATTTCTGGATTAACACTGCGAATCGCTTTAACTATAGCTGGCACATCGTGTACTTCCATAGTAATGGAACTTGGTGATTCAAGAAACACGACTTTCGTATTTGGTTGAATATGATTGGTAATATACCGTCCAATCAAAGGTGAAAAATAATCTGTTTCGACCCCAAAATCTTTTAATATATGTTCACAAAATTCTTGTGTTGGTTCGTAACTGGCTTCTGATACAAGGATATGATCGCCTTTTTTTACAAAAGCCAAGATGGTATTAGCAATGGCTGCCGCACCACATGGATAAAGGTAACAGCCTGCACCTCCTTCAATTTCGGCCATCGCATCTTGCAGGGCAAAATGAGTTAGTGTGCCACGACGACCATAAAATAGCGCTCCTTTAGCTCGATTTTCCATTGCCTCTTTTTTGGCTTCTAATGAGTCAAAGACCAGAGATGATGCTCGCTGAATAACTGAGTTGACTGCTCCTTGGGTATAACGTTTTTTTCGACCGGCATGAACTAATTCTGTTTGTAATGACATGATGCATCCTTAGTGATCTAATAAATTTCGATAACAGTTAGCATAGCATGCTGTTAAAATAGTAAAAAATAATTTTTGTTTAAAATGGCTTATATAAAATGTTAATTGTCCAACTTGCCCATTTAGACACGGTGGAAGTCAACTATTCACTATTATCAAAACAGATCATTCACGATGCTGAATTATTCAATGGCAGACGTAAAAAACAGTTTTTAGTCTGTCGTTCAATCTTAGCTAGCTTGCTTAATCAGTATTGTCAAATTGCTATTTTGCCAACTATGGTCATAGGTGATAATAATCGACCTTGTTTTTTAGATCGCAATCTTCCTGATTTTAATATCAGTCATAGTCAAGATTGGGTAGCGGTTGCAATATCGTTAGATGGTAGAGTTGGAGTTGATATAGAAGTCGCTCGCCCACGTAAAAATTACTTAGATGTAGCCAAAAGCTTTTTTGCAGATGCTGAGTATCAGTGGATGATGCAACAAGCGGATACCTTAACGGCCTTTTGGCAGCTTTGGACTTTAAAAGAATCAGCACTTAAATTATATGCTAAAGGCGTCTGGCAAATAAAATCAGTAAAAGTAGATATTGAAAAGCAGTTGATCAGCGCACCATTTGGTCAACATTTTTATTATCAATATCAGCAAGTTGCATCAGTTCATCTTGCTGTTAATCATAATAAACCTATCACCGAATTTATCTTACAATCTTAGTAAATAAATACGCTGTTCGATATTGATCCTGTAATAGGATTAATGAAATGAGTTTATTCTATACTTGTAATAAGTAATCCCAACTTACTTATAATAAAGGTAAAATGATTGTTAATAAGGGGATAGTAAACCCCCTTATTTTATTTAAATTAGGTAAATATCTTGAAGAATTTTCCTGTTTTTATCATCTAATTGATATTCTTTAATTAACCAATTGTCGATTGTGTCATATCGTTTTTTGATTTCATCAATAGCCGCACTTAAAAACTCTTCTTTAGCTGCGAAAATAGTTTTTTGTTTTTCAAATTCTTCTGGTGATAATTTATTTTTATTTTGACTAAGTATGGCTTCACGATAATCATTTAAATAGCGTTCCGTGAGTAAATAATCTTGCATAACCACTTCTTCACTCACACCCAATGCAAATAGGGTTAAGGCAACACCTACACCTGTTCTATCTTTACCTACTGCACAGTGTTGCACTAACGGTTTACCGTTGGCATTGAGTAGCAGCGATATTAGCTTTTTATATGCTACATTATTAAATGGTAATAATTGATAAAGTTTAACCATAAAATCAAAAGGTGAGTATTTTTTCATAATGAAAATATCATCACTGGTTAGGCTTGCTGTAATTTCATCACTTAATGGGGTTGCAGGCACATTAATATATTGACTGTTATTCCAAAGATTATCGGGATTACGATCAATTTCATGTTGATCTCGATAATCTAATACATAATGCAAATTAAGCTCATCAGATAAAAAGTTTTTTTCACTATCATTAAGGCGTGAAAATTCACCTGAACGATACAACATTCCTGAGCGGATTTGACGACCATCACTGGTTTTAATGCCACCTAAGTCACGAAAATTGATTCCATTTTTGATTTGTACAACTGATGTCATTATAGGTCCTTATTTATGCTTAACTTTGCTTGCTATATTAACATGTTTCTGATTAGAATTGATTCATCGTTTTTGCATTATTATTGTTTGAGGAATTTATTATGTCGACTTTATCTATATTACTTTCGGAAAAACCTGCTCCATCAAAGTGGGGTAAAGATGCATTACTCAGTTTTTCAGAAGATGCTGTTACCATTCATTATCAACCCGAGCATCGACATGGTGCCATTCAGCGAGCTGCACGAAAATTAGATAATCAAGGTATTAAATCAGTTAAACTTAGTGGTGACAATTGGGATTTAGAGTCATGTTGGCATTTTTGGATTGGTTATCGTAATGCTAAAAACAATAATAAAGTCAGTTGGGCAAAATTAAATAAGAAAGATAAGCAAGAACTAAAAAATCGCTTAGCCATCATTGATTGGTGTCGAGATATTGTTAATCAACAAGCAGAAACATTAAGTCCTTTAGAATTAGCAACACAAAGTGCAAAATTAATTAGCAATTATTCCTCTGATATTTCCTATAACATTATTTCAGGAGAAGCACTTAAAGAACAAGATTATATGGGCATCTACACAGTTGGTAAAGGTTCTGACAGACCAGCAGCCTTACTCGAGCTTGATTATAATCCGACTAAAAATCCAAAAACACCAATTATTGCTTGCCTAGTCGGGAAAGGGATTACTTTCGATTCTGGAGGTTATAGTTTAAAACCAAGTAGTTTTATGGAATCAATGCGATCGGATATGGGAGGCGCGGCATTGGTGACTGGTGCTTTGGCTCTTGCTATTGCTCGCGGAGTCAATCATCGCATCAAACTTTATTTATGCTGTGCTGATAATTTGGTAAGTGGTAATGCATTCAAACTAGGTGATATTATTCGTTATCGTAATGGTAAAACAGTTGAAGTTGATAATACCGACGCCGAGGGTCGCTTGGTTTTAGCTGATGGATTAATTAGTGCAGATAATGATAATCCTCATTATATCATTGATTGCGCAACGCTTACTGGTGCCGCAAAAATTGCTGTAGGTAACGATTATCAATCATTACTCTCATTTGATGACAAATTTGCTAATCAGTTATTAGCAAGTAGCCAAGCTGAACATGAGGCATTTTGGCGATTACCATTAGCTGATTTTCACCGTTCTCAATTTCCATCCTCGTTTGCTGATATGGCAAATTCTGGATTACCGAATACCGCGGGTGCAAGCACTGCCGCCGCATTTCTGTCCCATTTTATAAAAAATTATAAACAAAATTGGCTACACATTGACTGTTCAGCTACATTCCGCAAAAGCGCAACCACTTTATGGGCAACTGGAGCAACAGGCATTGGGATAAGAACGCTTGCTAATTTGTTAAATGTATTAAAATGATTTTTAATAACTTTATGATTAATTGAATAAAATTTTAAAGAATTATATAAATATATAAGGAATATCATGAAAATAAAAAAATTACTATTAGTTATGCCTATCTTATTTTCTTTTGCTGCTTATGCGGGGGATTGTACAACAGAATTTGAAAATAAAAATTATGAAAAGGCACTTATTGAATGTACACAAGAAGCAGAAAAAGGTAGTTCAGAAGCGCAGTATCTTTTAGGTCACTTATATTTTCAGGCTACAACAGGAGTTGAGCAAGATGAGGCACTATATCAAAAGGCTATTTATTGGTTTACAAAATCAGCCGAACAAGGTTATGTAGATGCACAATATGCTCTAGGCGAATTGTATCATAAAAGTGATAGTGAATTACAAGATTACCAAAAAGCGTTATTTTGGTATGAGAAAGCTGTAGAACAAAATGACCCCCCATCGCAACATAATTTAGCTATTATGTATGAATATGGTCATGGCGTTGAACAAAATATACAAAAAGCTTTAACTTTGTATATAAAATCAGCTGAACAAGGTTATATAGATGCACAATACGCGTTAGGAGTTATGTATAATCAAGGTGATAGAATAGAACAAGATAAACAAAAAGCGATATTTTGGTATGAAAAAGCTGCAGAACAAAATGACTTCAACTCACAATTTAATTTAGCTCTTATGTATGATGAAGGTGATGGCGTTGAACAAAATAAACAAAAAGCAGCATTTTGGTATACTAAAGCAGCCGAACAAGATGTACCAAATGCACAATACAAGTTAGGACTTATGTATGATAAAGGTGATGGAATAGAACAAGATAAACAAAAAGCGGTATTTTGGTATGAAAAAGCTGCAGAACAAAATAACTTCAACGCACAATATAATTTAGCTCTTATGTATGATGAAGGTGATGGAGTTGAACAAAATAAACAAAAAGCAGCATTTTGGTTTACTAAAGCAGCCGTACTAGATGTATCATCAGTACAATACAAGTTAGGAATTATGTATGATAAAGGTGATGGGGTTGAGCAAAACAAATTATTAGCTAATAGGTATTTTAAACAGTCCTGTGAGCGGGGTTTTGACAAAGCTTGTGATAAATTAAAAAATAATTAAATTTTTGAGGAAAACCATCTTAAATGATTAAGATGGTTTTTTTTAGGTTTTCATCTCATTTTAAATAATTTATTATTTTTCTTCAATAACAGTTGCCTTTTTAATATAAACCGGCTCAACAGGTACATTTTGATGAGGTCCTACACGGTGAGTTGCTACATTTACAATCTTATCAACAATATCCATTCCTTTAATCACTTTACCAAAAACGGCATAACCGTAATTTTCAGGTGATTGGTAATTAAGAAATTCGTTGTTTACAGTGTTGATAAAGAATTGGCTAGTTGCACTATCCACATCGCTCGTTCTTGCCATGGCTATTGTGCCTCGATTGTTTTTTAAACCATTATTTGCTTCATTTTTTATCGGAGCATTACCATCTTTAAATTTTAATTGATCATCGGCACCACCACCTTGAATCATAAAACCAGGTATAACGCGATGGAACGTTAAATTTTCATAAAATCCACTGTTAACATAATCAAGAAAGTTTTTAGTGGTTATTGGCGCATGTTCGCTATCTAATTCAATTTCAATATCACCCTGACTTGTTTGTAATAAAACTTTAGTGTCAGCGAAAGCAACACTAGTAAAAAGAGTTAATAGCAATGATATAAATAATAATTTGATTTTTTTCATTTATTATTTCCTTAATCCGATATAGTTGGTTGATTATACCTAATATTTGATTATTTTAAATAATTTTTATGTAAAATCCGATGAAATTATGTGTCATAGATCGCAATTTTATTTTTTGTTAATTATAAGTTTTATAAAACATTTATATAAATAAACTTATTTGATTGTGATATTGGTATAACGTTTTAATTCGTATCCATATTAATTTTGATATTGAGCGAAATGAATAAGCCATTTTTATATTGAAACGTTATGTTAACCTGAAACTTTTTTACAAAAAAGTAAACTATATGCGTTGTATTTTATGTAATATGCCTTTATTTTTATCTCATCATGGTATTTGCAGTCAATGTGTTAAAAATCTACCTAAATTCAATAAAATTTGTTGCCAATGTTGTCTACCCCATTCATTATCAACGAATGTATGCTATCGATGCCGAGAACATAAACCTTATTGGGACGAACTTATTGCTGTTAGTGAATATATTCATCCATTGAAAAACTTAATTCATCAATTAAAATTTTATAAAAAAGTTGAATTAAACCTAGCATTAGCGAGATTAATGTTTTTAGCATGGTATCAACGACGAGAAACAGAAGGTTTAGCTAAACCAGATTTGGTTACATGTGTGCCTTTGCATCATCTTCGATATTGGTCACGAGGCTATAATCAAGCCGAATTGTTGGCAAAGCCTATTGCTAAATGGTTAAATTGTGATTTTTATCCTCATCTGTTATCAAGAAAGAAAAATGCAACAGATCAAAAGAAATTATCACTTAAACAAAGAATGAGCAATGTTGAGACACTTTTTGTTTGTAACCAAAATGTTGCTAATAAATCAGTGATGCTTATTGATGATATTGTTACTACTGGTAATACTATAAATGCTATTAGTCAACAATTAAAACAATGCGGAGCAACCCGTGTTCAGATAATTTGTTTATGTCGAACGGTATTGTAAAATCCTAAACAGTCCTTATAATAACCAAGAAAGTTAGTCAACTATTATAAATGGTGTTAAAGTGAGGAGTTATGTCTATTATTACTATTTCTGAATCAGCTCAACAGCACTTTAAAAAATTGCTTGCTAATCAACCAGAAGGCACACAAATTAGAGTATTTGTTATGGATCCGGGTACGCCTAGTGCAGAATGCGGAGTTTCGTATTGTCCTGCCGATACAGTTGAAGATAATGATATAGAAGAAAAGTATGCGGATTTTTCAGTGTATATCGATGAATTTAGTGCCCCATTTTTGGAAGAAACCGTAATTGATTATGTGACAGATGAATTTGGTGCACAGTTAACATTAAAAGCACCAAACTCTAAAATGAAAAAAGTTGCTGATGATGCTCCGTTAATTGAGCGAGTCAACTATGTGATTCAAGCGCAGATTAACCCTCAGTTAGCAAGTCATGGTGGGCGCGTAAATTTAGTTGAGTTGACCGACGATAACTATGTCATCTTACAATTTGGCGGCGGATGTAATGGTTGTTCAATGGTTGATTATACTTTAAAAGAAGGTATCGAAAAGCAATTAATGGTCGAATTTCCTGAGCTTGCAGGAGTGAAAGATATTACTGAACATCAAGCAGGTACACATTCATTTTGTTAAAATGCATGGAAAATAATTTTTATTTAGAACTTGCTTATTGCTGGGATTAAGTCATAATCAAGGGTTATGTGTCTGTTCACTTTATGATGGGGTTTTATGAATCAAGTTAGTATTATTTCAGATCTTATCGTTTGGATTGAGAAAAATTTAGAACAGCCATTGTCTATTGATAATGTATCGCAAAAGTCTGGTTATTCAAAGTGGCATCTACAACGTATGTTTAAAGAAGTGACGGGTCAAGTTCTTGGAACTTATATTCGTCATCGTCGCTTAACTTATGCAGCGCTCTCTTTGCGTATGACCAGTAAACCCATTTTAGACATTGCTATGCAATATCGTTTTGATTCGCAACAAACATTTACCCGATCTTTTAAAAAACAGTTCAATGAAACTCCAGCAAGTTATCGTAGAGGTGAATTTTGGGATCCAGCAGGATTAACACCAGCAATTGAGCTTAATAAAAATCAGCTTTCACTACCTGAACCCAAATTTGTTGATATGCCGAAACAGACTTTTTGGGGAATTTCTTTCAAAAATAATTGTAATTTAGGGCAATTATTAGACGAAGAAAATAGACTTAGAACACAGTTTTTTCATAATTATTTATCCCGTTGTACAAATAAAAACGAAGATTTGCCTGATAAAATCTATGCTTTTAGTCGCATATTAAAAAGCAAAGATAATACCAATGAACAAGAATTACTTTATACGATTGCATTAGATCATAATAATAATCTTGAACATATTGAAGAAGTTGTCAGTGAAGGTGGATTATATCTTTGCTTTAAATATATTGGTTCACCAGATAACTTTAGAGATTTCATTTCTCAAGTACATTTAGCCGCAATGCCAGCTCTAAAAGTTCGGTTGCGTAGTTCCAGCTGTTTAATCGAAATCCATCATAATCTTCATGATGATACGGTTGCCTCTGTTAAAGATATTAAGACTATGGAATGTGATTACTGTGTGCCAGTTGTTACAGAAACTGAGGTTAATATCCAACAAAATTTATAACTCTGATTGTTACAAGTGTAACGAATAGATATTAGCTAGTGTTTTAGTTATCTGAGCTTAATAGAATATTCTCTAACCATTTTTTAAATTCAGGTGTTGCCTCTTTTAGACTATTAGAACCTCGAGTTACTGTAGCAATGCCTATTTTTAGTTGATCTTTTAGTTGTCGTTGGTTGATTGAACCGTCAAGTAATGAATGTATGATTTTTACTCGAGTTATCAATGCATCACGCTCATCGGCGGTCATTAATAATTTTAATATATCAATTGAATAACCATCATTAAATGCTTGGTGTAATAGCTTAACGGTTTGTTGCCATTCATTAGTTTTCATTATAGTCACCATTAATATTGTTTATTAAATTCATGCTGAGTCAAAATATGTGGATTTTTTTTACCTAAGATTATTTGATAGATATAGTCATAAACTAAAACACTTTTCACGTAATTACGTGTTTCAGTAAATGGAATACTATCAATAAAAGCAACGGCATCAAGTTTTCCACCACTCTCTTTTAACCATCGTTTAACGCGATTAGGTCCAGCATTATAAGCAGCTGAAGATAATATCCGATTATTACCATTTTGTAGATAAACTGAATTTAAATAGTAACTACCCAATTGTATGTTGATTTCAGGATCGAACAGTTGTGTTGATGAAGTATAAGTAAGTAAGCCCATTTTTTTAGCTGTTTCTTTAGCGGTTGCAGGCATCAGTTGCATTAATCCTCTGGCTCCAGCTGAAGATTGTACCGAGGTATCAAGCGCACTTTCTTGACGAGAAATAGCTAAAGCATAAGAAAGAGGGATAGCTTTATCTTTTAGGGTATCATGGTATAAGTCTTGGTACATGATGGGCAAGCGTTCATTCCAGTTATTCCATAATTTGCCTACAATCGTTGCTTGAATACTTAGATCCCCCCAACCTTTATGTAAAGCATATTGAGCCAATTTTAGATATTCATTACTATCCACTTGATTGTTTAGCATATATCGCCATTCTCTGCTTGATTCTGGCAACATTCCTAAACTACGTAATTCATTAATTCTTTTCACAAATGGTTTATCATCAAACTTAGACTTTAATGCTGAAATTTCGGTATGAGTAATTTTTTTTGATTGATTATTAAGAGAATAATGTCGATTCAGCGTTTGCGCACTGATCATCCCATAAAAACCACGTTTAGCTGTGAGTGTTTGTAAAATACTATTAGCTTCTTTTTTTCGATTATTTTTTAATAACACTCGTGCTTTCCAATATTGCCAATCTTCTTTTAATTGATCTTCTGGTGATAGTTGTTCTAACCAATAAGCAATATCCTTGTAATTATTTTCATCAATAGCTAAACGAATACGTTTTTCAACCAAAGATGAATCATGGCTTTTAGCAATATAATTATCTCGCCATTTAATTTGTTCATAAGTGGCTGAATCATTAAAGTAACGGTTTGCTAAACTTTTTTGCAATAAACTTTGTTCATTTTCATTTAATTTTTGCTGTTTGATGAATTGTGGTAATAAGGTCTCAGCTAATTCTATATCGACTTTAGCTAAACGAGAAAATGATGCTAAAATAATCTTTTTAGTAAAAGAACTCGCTTTAATATTTTTTGAAAAGTCGTCTAATTTTCTCGGATTATCAAATAAAGCTAGTAAATTATTTTTAGTTGTTTTGTAATCCTCATCTAATAAATTTGCTAGATACCGAGCTAATTTTAGATTATTCGCTTCAACTGCCAATTCAATACGTAATAATATTAAATTGTTTGTTCGTTTACCGGCTTTAGCCCAAGCATTAAGTAATGGATCACATGCAGAAGAAAGATCTTTTCCTGTCATCCAAAGTGTTTCTACATCTTTAAAAACTGATTTATCTCCGTTTTTCATGAGTAAAGCATATTGGTAGCGACAATTAGAAGATATTGAATTATCTTTTGGGAATGAAATTATTGAACTCCAATCTTGGCGATTTGTTAACTCTTTCAAGTAGGATTGTGTTAAAGAGTTTGTTAAAGGAAAATCCTGATTTTTCTTTACAAAATCGCTAACTACATCAGGGGAGACAACTTTTATATTTTTTTGAAAAAATTGCACAGCAGCGTAAGGATATAATGGATAATTTTTTATGGTTGCAAGTAATGTTTTTTGGTCTTGAAAACTTAACGATTGATAAGAGTTAATCCATTTTTGATAATTTTCTCGTAACATTTTTTGAGAATTATTTGCGAAAGCGTTACTTGTAAATATTAAACTTATTATCAGTAAGTAACGTGATACCAATTTCATCCTTTTAGCTCCCATATGAATTTATCTAACTAGATTAGCATATTTCATTGTGTTTCGTCGATGATGAACTAAGAGAGGATAATTCCCACTAAAATAGTCAACTAAATACTTGACTAAAATAAAAGGATATATACAATAAATATTATAACACATAGGGGGATGATTAATGAAATTGACATCAAAAGGAAGATACGCGGTAACTGCAATGTTGGATGTAGCATTACATTCTGATTCAGGACCTGTATCACTTGCCGATATTTCAGAACGTCAAGAAATCTCACTTTCTTATCTTGAACAATTATTTGCGCGGTTACGAAAAAATGGTTTAGTAACCAGCGTTAGAGGCCCTGGTGGGGGTTATGTGCTGAGTCGGTCAATGGATCAAATTGCGATTAGCTCAATTGTAAAAGCCGTTGATGAGACGGTACATGCAACTAAGTGTCACGGTCAAGATGGCTGTCAAGGTGGTGTTAGATGTCTAACTCATACACTATGGAATGATTTAAGTGAGCGAATTGAAGACTTTTTAACCAGTATTACACTTAGCGAATTAGTCAATAATAATGAAGTTAAAGCCGTAGCTAATCGACAAAGTAATATACGACACGTCAGCATTAATTAAAAAATAAAATACAGAATTTGTTATTGGGAGTAATTAATGAAATTACCTATTTATATGGATTATGCAGCTACAACACCCGTTGATCCTAGAGTTGCTGAAAAAATGATGCAGTATTTAACACCAAATGGTATTTTTGGTAATCCTGCATCTCGTTCTCATAAATTTGGTTGGCAAGCCGAAGAAGCAGTTGATATTGCTCGAAATCAAATTGCAGATCTTATTGGTGCTGATTCCCGCGAAATTGTATTTACTTCAGGAGCAACGGAAGCTGATAACTTAGCTATTAAAGGTGCAGCGCATTTTAATAAAGCTAAAGGTAAACATATTATTACTTGTAAAACGGAACATAAAGCGGTACTTGATACTTGTCGTCAACTTGAACGTGAAGGTTATGAAGTGACTTATTTGGCTCCAGAGTCTAATGGGATACTGGATTTAGATAAACTTGCAGCAGCCATGCGCAGTGATACAACCGTTGTATCAATTATGCATGTCAATAATGAGACTGGTGTCATTCAAGATATCGAAAAAATTGGTGAGATGTGTCGTGAAAGAGGTATTGTTTTTCATGTTGACGCAACCCAAAGCGTCGGTAAATTACCCATTGATCTGTCTAAATTAAAAGTTGATCTTATGTCATTTTCTGGACATAAAATTTATGGGCCAAAAGGGATTGGTGGACTTTATGTTAGACGTAAACCTCGCGTTCGTATTGAAGCACAAATGCATGGTGGTGGTCATGAGCGCGGTATGCGTTCTGGTACGTTGCCAGTGCATCAAATCGTTGGTATGGGCGAAGCATATCGTATAGCTAGAGAAGAAATGGCAACTGAAATGCCACGTTTATTAGCGTTAAAAAATCGCTTATGGAATGGCTTAAAAGATATCGAAGAAGTTTATCTTAATGGTTCTTTAGAACATAGTGTCCCTAATATATTAAATGTAAGCTTTGCTTATATTGAAGGTGAGTCACTTATGATGGCTTTAAAAGATTTAGCCGTATCATCCGGTTCAGCATGTACTTCTGCAAGTTTAGAACCATCTTATGTATTGAGAGCACTTGGTCTTAATGATGAACTTGCACATAGCTCAATTCGATTCTCATTTGGTCGATTTAGTACTGAAGAAGAAGTAGATTATGTTATTAAACTAATTAAAGATTCTATTGGTAAATTAAGGGAATTATCTCCACTTTGGGAAATGTTCAAAGATGGTGTTGATCTAAGCAAAATCAAATGGTCAGCCCATTAAAATTAGGAGTAAATTATGGCATACAGTGAAAAAGTAGTTGATCACTATGAAAACCCTCGTAATGTTGGTTCTTTTGATCAAAATGATCCTAATGTTGGTAGTGGCATGGTTGGTGCACCGGCATGTGGTGATGTTATGCGTTTACAAATCAAAGTAAATGATGACGGTATAATTGAAGATGCTAAATTTAAAACTTATGGTTGTGGTAGTGCAATTGCATCAAGTTCTTTAGTTACTGAGTGGATTAAAGGTAAATCTTTGGATGAAGCGCAAGCAATCAAAAATACAGATATTGCTAAAGAACTTGAGTTACCACCTGTTAAAATTCACTGTTCGCTTTTAGCGGAAGACGCAATTAAAGCAGCAATTGATGACTATAAAACTAAAAAAGGTCAAAGTTAATGGCAATTACACTAACAAATAGCGCCGCTAATCGTGTTCAGGCTTTTCTTGCTAATCGTGGAAAAGGGGTAGGATTGCGGTTAGGCGTTAAAACATCCGGTTGCTCTGGTATGGCATATGTTTTAGAGTTTGCTGATATTATTAACGATGATGATAGTGTGTTTGAAGATAAAAATGTTAAAGTCATTGTTGATAAAAAAAGTTTGGTTTATATCGATGGTACCGAACTGGATTTTGTTAAAGAAGGATTAAACGAAGGTTTTAAATTTAATAATCCCAATGCGCAAAATGAATGTGGCTGCGGTGAAAGCTTTAATGTGTAATTGGGGTAATGAACATGCCTAATTACTTTGAACTATTTGATTTACCTGTTAAGCTACCAGTAGATGTTTCGTTACTAACAGCAAATTATCAACAATTACAAAGACAATATCATCCAGATAATTTTGCCACTGCTAATGATAACGATAAAATGGTGATGGTACAAAAATCAGCAATGATTAATGACGGTTATCATACACTGAAAAATCCCATTAAAGCTGCTGAACATTTGTTGTCTCTGCAAGGTTTTGATGTGGCAACTGAGCAAAATATTATTCATGATGCTGATTTTTTAATGGAACAATTTGTTTTACGTGAAAAATTAGAAGATATTGAAAGTCAGGATGATTTTGTTATATTAGATGACTTTCATTCGCAAGTTTTTGCGCGTCAACGTGATGTTTATAAAGAATTATTAGAATTTATTGACAAACAAGATTGGGAAGCAGCCCTTAATCAAATCTTTAAAATCCGCTATTTAACTAGATTGATAGAACAAATCGAAAAGTTACAAGAAAAACAATATGCTTTATAATTTTAGTTAAGCATATATCAATTAGAGACAATTCAAATGGTATTATTACAAATTAGTGAACCTGGACAAACTCCTGAACCTCATCAGCGCCGTTTAGCTGTGGGAATTGATTTGGGGACAACTAATTCACTAGTTGCTACTGTGCGTAGCGGACAAACCGAAGTGTTACCAGATTTGGATAATGATTTTCTATTACCTTCAGTTGTTCATTACGGCTTAGATGTTGATGATAATCTTGTTATTACCGTTGGTAAGCATGCAAAATCTAATGCTGTAAATGATCCTCAAAACACGGTGAGTTCTGTTAAACGGTTAATGGGTAGAAACTTATCTGATGTTGATGCTGTACATTTTCCTTATACTTTTTCACAAACGGATAATGGTGTTCCATTATTGAATTTGCCTAATAATCAAGTTAACCCAATACAAGTCTCCTCGGAAATTTTGATCGCTTTAGCTCAACGTGCAAAACAGAGTTTAGGTGGTGAAATTGATGGTGCTGTAATCACAGTGCCAGCCTATTTTGATGACGCGCAACGGCAAGCAACAAAAGATGCGGCTAAATTAGCTGGGCTGCATGTTTTAAGATTATTAAATGAACCAACTGCTGCTGCTATCGCTTATGGTTTAGATACTGGCAAAGAAGGCGTTATTGCAGTTTATGATTTAGGTGGCGGTACATTTGATATTTCTATTTTGCGTCTACATAAAGGGGTATTTGAAGTTTTAGCAACCGGTGGTGATTCAGCACTAGGAGGTGATGATTTTGACCGATTGCTTGCTGATTATTTAAAAAATCAATTAGGTTTAGAAAATAATACTGATCCCTATATAAACCAAAAAATTATCGATGAAACAGTTAAAATAAAAATAGCATTAAGTCAGCAAGACTTAGCTTTAGCTAATATAGAAGGTCAATCTTTAACTATAACGCGTCAACAATTTCAAGACTTAATTGAACCTTTAGTTAAACGAACTTTGGCGGTTTGTCGCCGAGCATTAAGAGATGCTGAAATCAATATTGATGAAGTGGTTGAAGTTGTCATGGTCGGTGGATCAACTCGTGTCCCTTTAGTTCGACAATTAGTGGGTGATTTTTTTAGAAAAGAGCCTTTAACTTCCATTGATCCTGATAAAGTTGTTGCTATTGGTGCGGCAATACAAGCTGATATTCTGGTTGGTAATAAGCCCGATTCAGATATGTTATTGCTTGATGTTATTCCTTTATCTTTAGGAATAGAAACAATGGGGGAATTAGTAGAAAAAATCATCCCTCGTAATAGCACAATACCCTGTGCAAGAGCTCAAGAATTTACCACATTTAAAGATGGCCAAACAGCTATGATGATTCATGTGTTACAAGGTGAGCGTGAAAGTGTTGCAGATTGCCGATCGTTAGCTCGTTTTACGCTAAGAGGTATTCCCCCAATGCCTGCTGGCGGAGCACATATTCGTGTTACTTTTCAAGTTGATGCTGATGGTTTATTAAATGTTACTGCAATGGAAAAATCAACAGGTGTTGAAGCTGCGATTCAAGTTAAGCCATCTTATGGTCTAACTGATAATGAAATTGCTAACATGATTCAAGATTCAATCAATTATGCCCAGCAAGATAAACAAGTAAGAATGCTTGCCGAACAAAAGGTTGAAGCGGCTAGAGTACTAGAGAGTTTACAAAGTGCTTTAGATAAAGATGCTGATCTATTAAATGAGCAACAGCTTAATCAGATTTTAATCGCTAAGCATCAGTTACAGGCAGTAAGTGAATTAGATGATAGTGATGCTATCAAAAAGCATATTAAGATTGTTGATAATATGACACAAGAGTTTGCTGCTAAACGTATGGATAGATCAATTCGTCAAGCCTTAACTGGCCATAAAGTTGATGATATTTAACAAACGAGATTATTATGCCCAAAATTACATTTTTACCTAATGCTGATCTTTGCCCTGAAGGCAAAACAGTTGAAGCTGAAGAAGGTGAATCTATTTTAGAAGTTGCACTTCGTAATGATATTGAAATTGAACATGCATGTGAAATGTCTTGTGCATGTTCAACATGCCATTGTATTGTTCGTAAAGGTTTTGATTCGCTAGAGGAAAGTGATGAACAAGAAGATGATATGCTTGATAAAGCTTGGGGAGTCGAGCCTCATAGTCGACTAAGTTGCCAAGCTCGAGTTGCTGATGAAGATCTTGAAGTTGAAATTCCAAGATATAGTTTAAATCATGCCAAAGAAGATCATTAAAAAGACCGCCATAATGGCGGTTTTATCTATCACAATTTGATTTAAATTTCTGCAAAGCGCTTTTCTTTCCTTAAATAATCTATTTTAAAAAGGATGTTTGAAGAATGATATATTGTAATTAAATTCACTCTTCAAGCGTCAAAACTCGTAATTATACCTATTATTTAAAAAATGTTTGTTAGTTAAATAATTATCTACATACTTTATTAATTACTCCTTGCATTCATTTATAATTTACGTATAATTGACGCACTTTGTTTGTTGATTTTTCAACAGCAAATGCGTATAAAGATATAGTTAATATGTAATATATTGAATTATATCAACAATACTCCCGATTTGGGGGTTACGAAAAGAACGGATTACACTCTCCTGTCAATCGAAACAGGGTAGGAGGAGTAGTCTTTTGTTATAACTTTTAAATAATGGAGCTCTGGTCTCATGTCGAACCAAAGAATCCGTATCCGGTTAAAAGCGTTTGATCATCGTTTGATTGATCAATCAACTGCTGAAATTGTAGAAACTGCGAAGCGCACAGGTGCGCAAGTTCGTGGTCCTATTCCATTACCGACACGCAAAGAGCGTTTCACTGTATTGATTTCTCCGCACGTAAATAAAGATGCGCGAGATCAATATGAGATTCGCACTCACAAACGTCTAGTTGATATTGTTGAGCCAACTGAAAAAACAGTTGATGCCTTAATGCGTCTAGATCTTGCTGCCGGTGTTGATGTGCAGATCAGTTTAGGTTAATCCTAAGCTGAATGATTGAGAGGTCGAAACAATGATTGGTTTAATCGGTCGTAAAGTGGGAATGACACGAATCTTCACTGAAGAAGGTGTTTCTATTCCCGTCACCGTAGTAGAAGTTCAAAGCAACCGCGTTACTCAAGTTAAAACTCTTGAGAATGATGGTTATCAAGCTATTCAGGTTACTACTGGCAGCAAAAAAGCAAGCCGCGTAAATAAACCTGAAGCAGGTCATTTCGCTAAGGCTGGCGTTGAAGCTGGTCGTGGTCTATGGGAATTCCGTTTTGAAGAAGGCGAATTTACTGTAGGTCAAAGTATTAACGTTGATATTTTCACTGACGTTAAAAAAGTTGATGTTACTGGAACATCTAAAGGTAAAGGTTATGCTGGTGTAACTAAACGCTGGAATTTCCGTACTCAAGATGCAACTCATGGTAACTCTTTGGCACACCGTGGTCATGGCTCTATCGGTCAAAACCAAACTCCAGGTAAAGTGTTCAAAGGTCGTAAAATGGCAGGTCACTTAGGTAATGAACGTGTAACTGTTCAAAACTTAGATATTGTGCGTGTTGATGCAGAACGTAACCTTTTATTAATTAAAGGTGCTGTTCCAGGCGCAATCAATAGTGACGTAATTGTTAAACCGGCAATCAAGGCTTAACGTCGAGGAGATAGAGATGGAATTAGTAGTAAAAGACGCGCAAGCGCTTTCTGTTTCCGAAACTACCTTCGGACGTGAGTTTAATGAAGCGTTAGTTCACCAAGTAGTTGTTGCTTATGCATCTGCTGCTCGTCAAGGCTCTCGCGCACAAAAAACTCGTGCAGAAATCGCTGGTTCAGGTAAAAAACCATGGCGTCAAAAAGGCACAGGTCGTGCTCGTTCAGGTTCTATTAAGAGCCCAATCTGGCGTAGTGGTGGTGTGACATTTGCAGCAAAACCACAAGATCATAGCCAAAAAGTTAACCGTAAAATGTATCGTGGTGCATTAAAGAGTATTTTCTCTGAATTAGTGCGTCAAGAACGTTTAGTTGTGGTTGAAACATTCACTGTTGAAGCACCTAAGACTAAATTATTAACTCAGAAATTAAATGATATGAACCTTAATGATGTTCTTATTATTACTTCTGATGTTGATGAAAATCTTTTCTTAGCAGCACGTAACTTACATAAAGTTGATGTGCGTGATGTGGCAGGTATTGATCCAGTTAGTTTGATTGCATTTGACAAAGTGGTTATCACTGTTGATGCTGTTAAACAAGTAGAGGAGATGTTAGCATGATTCGTGAAGAGCGTCTGCTTAAAGTCCTGCGAGCACCACATATTTCTGAAAAAGCATCTATTTCAATGGAAAAAACAAATACATTAGTATTGAAAGTTGCTAAAGATGCTACTAAGAGAGAGATTAAAGCCGCAGTTGAACAACTATTTGAAGTTAAAGTAGATGGCGTTAATACACTTGTTGTTAAAGGCAAAGTTAAACGTCGTGGTCAACAAATCGGTCGCCGTAGCGACTGGAAAAAAGCTTACGTTACTTTAGCAGAAGGTCAAAATTTAGACCTTGCTGGCGTCGCTGAGTAATTCGGAGGAGTAAGAACAATGGCAGTTGTTAAGTGTAAACCTACATCTCCGGGTCGTCGCCACGTTGTTAAAGTGGTTAACCCAGAGTTGCATAAAGGTAAGCCTTATGCACCGTTGCTTGATTCAAAAAGCAAAACTGGTGGTCGCAATAATAATGGTCGTATCACTACCCGTCATATCGGTGGTGGTCATAAACAACATTATCGTATTGTTGACTTTAAGCGTAATAAAGATGGTATTCCAGCAGTTGTTGAACGTTTGGAATATGATCCAAACCGTAGTGCAAATATTGCATTGGTTTTATATAAAGACGGTGAACGTCGTTATATTTTAGCGCCTAAAGGCTTAAAAGCAGGTGATCAGATCCAATCTGGTGTTGATGCATCAATTAAAACAGGTAACTGTTTACCGATGCGCAATATTCCAGTCGGTTCTACCGTGCATAATATTGAAATGAAACCAGGTAAAGGCGGACAACTTGCTCGCTCTGCTGGTAGTTATGTTCAAATCGTTGCGCGTGATGGTGCTTATGTAACATTACGTCTACGTTCAGGTGAAATGCGTAAAGTGTTATCTGATTGCCGTGCCACCATTGGTGAAGTTGGTAACTCAGAACATATGCTTCGCGTATTAGGTAAAGCGGGCGCAGCGCGTTGGCGTGGTGTTCGTCCTACCGTTCGTGGTACAGCAATGAACCCGGTAGACCATCCACATGGTGGTGGTGAAGGTCGTAACTTTGGTAAACATCCTGTGTCTCCATGGGGTCAAAAAGCCAAAGGATTGAAAACGCGTAGCAACAAACGTACTGATAAGTATATTGTTCGCCGTCGCAATAAGAAATAATTAATATAGAGGATTAGCTATGCCACGTTCTCTCAAGAAGGGTCCTTTTATTGACCTACACTTGCTGAAGAAGGTAGAGAAAGCGGTGGAAAGCGGGGACAAGAAACCAATTCGTACTTGGTCCCGTCGTTCAACGATCTTTCCTAATATGATCGGTTTGACCATCGCTGTCCATAATGGTCGTCAGCACGTTCCAGTTTATGTTTCCGACGAAATGGTTGGTCATAAATTGGGTGAATTCGCGCCGACTCGTACTTATCGCGGCCACGCGGCTGATAAGAAAGCTAAGAAGAAATAAGTAGGAGAAAGAGATGGAAACAATTGCAAAGTATCGCCACGCTCGTTCTTCTGCGCAAAAAGTTCGCTTAGTTGCAGATCTTATTCGCGGTAAGAATGTGTCTCAGGCACTTGATATTTTAACGTACACCAATAAAAAAGCGGCTGTACTTGTTAAAAAAGTATTAGAATCTGCTATTGCTAATGCAGAGCATAACGATGGTGCTGATATTGATGATCTAAAAGTTGCGAAAATTTTCGTAGATGAAGGCCCAACCATGAAGCGTATTATGCCTCGTGCGAAAGGTCGTGCAGATCGAATTTTGAAGCGTACGAGTCACATCACCGTGATCGTCTCAGATCGCTAGGCTGGAGAATAGCAATGGGTCAAAAAGTAAATCCAAATGGTATCCGACTAGGCATCGTCAAGCCTTGGACATCTACATGGTATTCGGGTACAAAGACATTCGCTGATAATTTAGAAAGTGATTTTAGAGTGCGTGAATTCTTGAACAAAGAATTAGCACAAGCATCAATCTCTAAGATTGTAATCGATCGTTCAGCAGAAACTAACGTTCGCATTACTATTCACACTGCTCGTCCAGGTATTGTGATTGGTAAAAAAGGTGAGGACGTTGAAAAATTACGTAATGCCGTAGCTTCTATTGTCAATAAATATAAAGACAAGAGAGAAAAACGTGATGTTGCAGTACAAATTAATATTGCCGAAGTTCGTAAACCTGAACTTGATGCTAAATTAGTTGCTGACAGCATTACTTCTCAGTTAGAACGCCGTGTTATGTTCCGCCGAGCTATGAAACGTGCGGTTCAAAACGCAATGAAAGCGGGTGCTAAAGGTATCAAAGTTGAAGTAAGTGGTCGTTTAGGCGGCGCTGAAATCGCTCGTAGTGAATGGTATCGTGAAGGTCGAGTACCTTTACATACATTACGTGCTGACATCGACTATGGTTTGTCTGAAGCATTAACAACCTATGGTATTATTGGTGTTAAAGTGTGGATCTTCAAAGGTGAGATCCTTGGTGGTATGGCTGCCGTTGAACAAGCAGAGAAACAACCTGCTGCTCAACCGAAAAAGCAGCGCAAAGGCCGAAAACAATAAGGAGCGTCGCTGATGTTACAACCAAAGCGTACAAAATTCCGTAAAGTGCACAAGGGCCGCAATCGTGGTCTTGCTGTAAGTACTGACGTTAGTTTCGGTACATTCGGTCTTAAGGCTGTGGGTCGTGGTCGTTTGACTGCGCGCCAGATCGAAGCGGCACGTCGTGCAATGACTCGTGCAGTTAAGCGTCAAGGTAAAATCTGGATTCGAGTTTTCCCTGATAAACCAATTACTGAAAAACCACTTGAAGTGCGTATGGGTAAAGGTAAGGGTAACGTTGAATACTGGGTTGCTCAGATTCAACCAGGTAAAGTCCTTTATGAAATGGACGGAGTACCGGAAGAAGTTGCTCGTGAAGCATTTGCGTTGGCAGCTGCAAAACTGCCAATTAAAACCACCTTTGTGATTAAGACGGTGATGTAAATGAAAGCAAAAGAGCTACGCGAAAAAAGCGTTGAAGAGTTAAATACTGAACTTCTTAATTTATTACGTGAGCAATTTAACTTACGTATGCAATTATCTGGGGGTCAGTTGAAACAGACTCATATGTTAAAACAAGTGCGTCGTAATATTGCACGAGTTAAAACGTTATTAACTGAGAAGGCGGGTGCGTAATATGACTACTGAAGTAAAAATTCGTACTCAGCAAGGTCGTGTTATTAGCGACAAAATGGATAAATCTATTACTGTAGCTATTGAACGTAAAGTGAAGCATCCGTTATATGGTAAGTTCATTAAACGTACGACTAAATTGCATGTACATGATGAAAACAACGAGTGTGGTATTGGTGATACTGTAGAAATTAAAGAGTGTCGTCCATTATCAAAAACCAAATCTTGGACTCTTGTTCGAATCGTTGAAAAAGCGGTTAGTTAATCTATTTGATTAAAAACTGCACATAATATAATAAACGGCTCGACGGCCGTTTATTTTATGCTATCCATTTTATTTGAGTGGTGTTATACTATGCGCCCTCACGTAAGTGGGTTTTTGGTTGTCTATTCTTATCCATGGAAGTTGAGGTGGATGAAGGTAGATTAGACAATAATTAATTTATACGGAGCATTAAAATGATCCAAGAACAGACTAGGCTAGATGTTGCCGATAACTCTGGCGCACGTAGCGTAATGTGTATCAAGGTTCTCGGTGGATCGCACCGTCGTTATGCAGCGGTAGGTGATATCATCAAAGTTACTATCAAAGAAGCAATTCCACGTGGTAAAGTTAAGAAAGGTGATGTACTTAAAGCTGTGGTAGTGCGCACTAGAAAAGGTGTTCGTCGTCCTGATGGATCTGTCATTCGTTTCGATCGCAATGCTTGTGTTATTTTAAATAATAACAGTGAGCAACCGATTGGTACGCGTATTTTTGGACCGGTCACTCGTGAACTTCGTTCTGAGAAGTTTATGAAGATCATTTCATTAGCACCAGAAGTACTGTAAGGAGCGGGTAATGGCAGCGAAAATCCGTCGAGAAGATGAAGTTATCGTGTTAACTGGTAAAGATAAAGGTAAACGCGGTAAAGTAAGAAGCGTTTTGTCTACTGGCAAAGTAATTGTTGAAGGTATTAATTTGGTGAAAAAACACCAAAAACCTGTACCTGCATTAAATCAAGATGGTGGAATTGTTGAGAAAGAAGCAGCTATTAATGTTTCTAACGTAGCAATTTTCAACCCAGCTACAGGCAAAGCAGATCGCGTAGGCTTTCGTATTGAAGACGGCAAAAAAGTCCGTTTTTATAAGTCTACTAATGAATTAATCAAATAAGTAATTTGGAGTGTACGATGGCGAAACTGCATGATTACTACAAAGCACAGGTAGTAAATAAACTGCAAGAACAGTTTGGCTACAAATCTGTCATGCAAGTCCCTCGGATCGAAAAGATCACCTTGAATATGGGTGTGGGTGAAGCAATTACTGATAAAAAATTATTAGATAATGCTGTTGCAGATTTAGCTGCAATCAGTGGTCAAAAACCACTAGTCACTAAAGCACGCAAATCAGTTGCTGGTTTTAAAATCCGTCAAGGGTATCCTATTGGTTGTAAAGTCACTTTACGTGGCGAACGCATGTGGGAATTTTTTGAACGTCTAGTTTATATTGCTCTTCCTCGTACTCGAGATTTTCGTGGTTTAAGCGCGAAATCTTTCGATGGTCGTGGTAACTATAGCATGGGTGTTCGTGAACAAATCGTTTTCCCTGAAATCGATTATGATAAAGTTGATCGTGTTCGTGGTTTAGATATTACTATCACTACTACTGCACAATCAGATGAAGAAGGCCGAGCTTTATTATCTGCCTTTAACTTCCCATTTCGTAAGTAAGGTAGGGCATAATGGCTAAACAATCAATGATTGAACGCGACAAAAAACGCGTAAAGCTAGCAGAAAAATATTTTGCAAAGCGTCAAGAATTAAAAGCGATTATCTCTGATCTTAATGCATCAGATGAAGATCGTTGGAATGCAGTGCTTAAATTGCAAACGCTTCCTCGTGATTCTAGTCCATCACGTCAACGTCGTCGTTGTCGTCAAACAGGTCGTCCTCATGGCGTCCTTCGTAAGTTTGGTTTAAGCCGTATTAAGGTTCGTGAATCAGCCATGCGTGGTGAGATTCCTGGTCTTAAAAAGGCAAGTTGGTAATCAGGGGAGTGTTATAGATGAGCATGCAAGATCCTATAGCAGATATGTTGACCCGTATTCGTAACGGTCAAGCTGCGAATAAAGTTGCAGTCACCATGCCTTCCTCTAAGCTAAAAGTGGCAATTGCCAATGTGCTAAAAGAAGAAGGTTATATCGGGGACTTTAAAATTGTTGGTGACACTAAGCCAGAATTGGAAATTACTTTAAAATATTTCCAAGGTAAAGCTGTTGTAGAAAGTATTAAACGTGTTAGCCGTCCAGGTTTACGTATTTATAAACGTAAAGATGAATTGCCAAAAGTTATGGCTGGACTAGGTATCGCAGTTGTTTCTACTTCTAAAGGTGTTATGACTGATCGTGCAGCACGCCAAGCAGGTCTTGGTGGTGAAATTATCTGCTACGTAGCGTAAGGGAGAAAAAAATGTCTCGTGTTGCAAAAGCACCTGTCGTTGTTCCTGCTGGCGTAGAGGTAAAACTCAATGGTCAGGTAATTACGATTAAAGGTAAAAATGGCGAGTTATCTCGCACAATAAATAATGCTGTTGTAATTAATCAAGAAGAAGGTCAAATTAAATTTGGTCCTCGTGATGGTTTTGCAGATGCTTGGGCTCAAGCTGGAACTGCACGTGCATTGGTTAACGCAATGGTTATTGGTGTTACTGAAGGTTTTACTAAAAAACTTCAGTTAGTTGGTGTCGGCTATCGTGCACAAGTTAAAGGTAATGCGATTGGTTTATCTCTTGGATATTCTCATCCAATTGAACATGAATTACCAGCTGGTGTAAAAGCTGAATGTCCTTCACAAACTGAAATCGTACTAACAAGTGCGGATAAACAGTTAATTGGACAAGTTGCAGCAGATATCCGTGCTTATCGTCGTCCTGAGCCTTATAAAGGTAAAGGTGTTCGTTACGCAGATGAAGTTGTGCGTACTAAAGAAGCTAAGAAAAAGTAAGGTAACACTATGGATAAGAAATCAGCTCGTATCCGTCGTGCAACTAAAGCGCGTCGCAAGATGCATGAACTACTTGCAACTCGCTTGGTGGTTCACCGCACTCCGCGTCATATTTATGCGCAGATTATCGCACCAAACGGATCAGAAGTACTGGCAGCAGCTTCTACGTTAGAAAAAGCTATCAGTGAAAGTTTAAAATACACTGGAAACAAAGATGCAGCGGCAGCAGTTGGTAAAGCAATTGCAGAACGTGCATTAGCGAAAGATATCAAAGAAGTTTCATTTGATCGTTCAGGTTTCCAATATCATGGTCGAGTTCAGGCGCTAGCAGATGCTGCTCGCGAAGCTGGCCTACAGTTCTAAGGTAGGAGTTAAAGATGTCAAACATCGAAAAACAAGCTGGTGAACTGCAGGAAAAATTAATCGCAGTTAACCGAGTTTCTAAAACCGTAAAAGGTGGTCGTATTTTTAGTTTTTCTGCACTAACAGTAGTTGGTGACGGTAATGGCCGCGTAGGTTTTGGATATGGTAAAGCACGTGAAGTGCCTGCAGCAATCCAAAAAGCAATGGAAAAAGCACGTCGTAATATGATTAATGTTGCTTTAAATAACGATACTTTACAGCATCCAGTTAAAGGTGCTCATACTGGGTCTCGTGTTTATATGCAACCAGCATCAGAAGGTACTGGTATCATCGCGGGTGGTGCAATGCGCGCTGTTTTAGAAGTTGCAGGAGTTCGTAACGTTCTAGCTAAAGCATATGGTTCAACTAACCCAATTAATGTGGTTCGTGCGACGATTGATGGCTTAGAAAATATGAAATCACCAGAAATGGTTGCTGCTAAACGTGGTAAAACCGTCGAAGAAATTTTGGGGTAATTAGCCATGGCAAAAACAATTAAAATTACACAAACTCGTAGTTCTATTGGTCGTCTACCGAAGCATAAAGCAACGTTAGTTGGTCTAGGATTACGTCGTATTGGTCATACTGTTGAGCGTGAGGATACTCCTGCGATTCGCGGTATGGTAAACCAAGTTTATTACATGGTTAAAGTTGAGGAGTAATAGTAATGCGTTTAAATACTTTATCTCCTGCTGAAGGTTCAAAGCATGCACCTAAACGTGTAGGTCGAGGCATTGGTTCTGGATTAGGTAAAACTGGTACTCGTGGTATTAAAGGTCAAAAATCTCGTTCAGGTGGTGGCGTACGTCGCGGCTTTGAAGGTGGTCAAATGCCTTTATATCGTCGTTTACCAAAATTTGGTTTTACCTCACGTAAAGCTCAAGTTACAGCTCAAGTTCGTCTTTCAGATTTAATGAAAGTTGAAGGTGATATTGTTGACCTAAATAGCTTAAAAGTCGCTAATGTGATTAATTCACAAATCGAGTACGCAAAAATTATGTTATCTGGTGAATTAACTAAACCTGTAACTGTTCGCGGTATTCGAGTGACTAAAGGTGCTAAAGCTGCAATTGAAGCTGCTGGCGGAAAAATTGAGGAATAATTAGAAAGATGGCAAAGCAACCAGGATTAGATTTTCAAAGTACACGAGGCGGTAGCGGCGAGCTTAAAAGACGTTTATTATTTGTGCTTTTAGCGCTTATTGTTTTCCGTCTTGGTTCTTACGTTCCGGTTCCTGGTATTGATACTAAAGCGTTATCGGACTTACTAGAACAAGCATCATCTAATGGTATTGTAGGTATGTTCAATATGTTCTCTGGTGGTGCTTTAAGCCGTGCTTCGATTTTTGCTTTAGGGATAATGCCTTATATTTCTGCATCAATTATTGTGCAATTATTAACGGCCATTAGCCCTAAACTTGCAGAATTGAAGAAAGAAGGTGAGTCAGGTCGTAAGAAAATTAGTCAGTACACTCGTTACGGCACATTGGCTTTGGCGATGGTACAAGCTGTTGGTATTGCGACTGGGTTACCTAATATTCCTGGTTATGGTCAAGTGGTCATTGATCCAGGATTTTCTTTCTATTTTATTGCATCGGTTAGCTTAGTTACTGGCACTATGTTTCTTATGTGGTTGGGTGAACAGATCACGGAACGCGGTGTAGGTAATGGTATTTCAATCATTATCTTTGCTGGTATCGTTGCAGGTCTTCCTCATGCAATCTATGAAACGATTGAACAAGCTCGTTCTGGTTCATTGCATCCGATTTTATTATTAGTCGTGGCAGCATTAGTGGTTGGTGTGACTTATTTTGTTGTATTTGTTGAACGTGGTCAACGTCGTATCGTTGTCAATTATGCTCAACGTCAACAAGGTCGTAGAGTTTATGCGGCACAAAGCACACATTTACCATTAAAAATCAATATGGCAGGCGTTATCCCTGCAATATTTGCTTCAACAATTGTTATGTTACCATCAATGATGGCTTCTTGGTTTCAAGGAGATGGTGAAGGATGGAGATATATCATTGTTCTTATCGGACAATACTTCTCTCATGATCAACCATTATATATAATCTTTTTTGCAGCAGCGATTATCTTCTTTTGTTTCTTTTATACGGCGTTGGTTTTCAACCCAAGAGAGACAGCAGATCAGCTAAAAAAATCTGGTGCATTTATTCCAGGTATCCGTCCAGGTGAACAAACATCTAAATATATCGACAAAGTAATGACTCGTTTAACGCTGGTTGGCGCAATCTACATTACTTTTGTATGTTTGGTTCCAATGTTTATGACAAGTGCAATGAAAGTTCCGGTTCAATTTGGTGGAACTTCTTTATTAATTGTGGTTGTTGTAATCATGGATTTTATGGCACAAGTACAGACTTTAATGATGCCAAATCGTTATGAGTCAGTGTTAAAGAAAGCGAACCTTAAAGGCTACGGCCGATAAGTTAGCCAGAAGTTACGGAGAAAAACATGAAAGTTCGTGCTTCAGTCAAGAAATTATGCAGAAATTGTAAAATCATTAAACGTAATGGCATTGTTCGTGTTATTTGCGTTGAAGGTAAACATAAACAACGTCAAGGCTAATTATTTGGTTGCGAAGTTGTAACTTTTGCATATTTTACTTGCCAAAGTATAGTAAAGCTGGCTAGAATAGCCAGCCTAAATTTATTTGTAAAATCGCTGTTTGAGTATCCTGAAAACGGGCTTTTCAGTATAGTGATTTTACTAAACATTAACAATAAAGGAGTGCATAGTGGCCCGTATAGCAGGCATTAACATTCCTGATCAGCAACATGCTGTAATTGCATTACAAGCAATTTATGGTATCGGAAATACCCGCGCTAAGACAATTTGTGCTGAAGCTGGTATTCCAGAACATGTTAAGATCAGAGAACTATCTGAAGATCAGATTGAAAAGTTACGTGAACAAGTCGCTAAATTCACAGTTGAAGGTGATTTGCGTCGTGAAGTAACTATGAGTATCAAGCGTTTATTAGACCTTGGTTGTTATCGTGGCATGCGTCACCGTCGTGGACTTCCGGTTCGTGGTCAACGCACTAAGACTAACGCTCGTACCCGTAAGGGACCGCGTAAGCCAATCAAGAAATAATTGAGGTATAATTAAATGGCAAAGACACCTGTTCGTACACGTAAACGTGTTAAAAAGCAAGTTTCTGATGGTATAGCTCATATTCATGCATCATTTAACAATACAATCGTAACTATTACCGATCGTCAAGGTAATGCGTTGGGTTGGGCAACCGCTGGTGGTTCTGGTTTCCGTGGCTCTCGTAAGTCAACACCTTTTGCAGCTCAAGTAGCAGCAGAACGTTGTGCTGAAGCCGTCAAAGATTACGGAATCAAGAATCTGGAAGTTATGGTAAAAGGACCTGGTCCTGGTCGTGAGTCAACAATTCGTGCATTAAATGCAGCGGGTTATCGCATCACTAATATTACTGATGTTACTCCGATTCCTCATAACGGTTGTCGTCCACCAAAGAAACGTCGTGTTTAATTTTGTTAAACATTGAATGTTTAGGATTATTGGAGAAATAAAATGGCAAGATATTTGGGACCAAAGCTCAAATTAAGTCGTCGTGAAGGTACAGATTTATTCCTTAAATCTGGAGTCCGAGCGGTTGATAGTAAATGTAAATTAGAACAAGCTCCTGGACAACATGGTGCGCGTAAACCGCGTTTATCAGATTATGGTGTTCAGTTACGTGAGAAACAAAAAGTTAGACGTATTTATGGAATCTTAGAACGTCAATTCCGTAATTATTACAAAAATGCTGCGCGTATTAAAGGCAATACCGGGGAAAACCTACTTGGTCTTTTAGAGCGTCGTTTAGATAACGTTGTTTATCGTATGGGATTTGGTGCAACTCGTGCTGAAGCTCGTCAATTAGTTAGTCATAAAGCTGTTCTTGTTAATGGTCAGGTAGTGAACATTGCTTCTTATCAGGTTTCACCAGAAGATGTAATTAGTGTTCGCGAAAAATCAAAAAAACAAGCACGTATTAAAGCCGCTTTAGAGTTAGCTGAACAACGTGAAAAACCAACATGGTTAGAAGTTGATGCTAGCAAAATGGAAGGTGTATTTAAACGCTTACCAGAACGTTCAGATTTATCTGCTGACATCAACGAACATTTGATCGTCGAACTTTACTCTAAGTAAAGTTTAGCACTTAAGAGAGGACATAATGCAGGGTTCTGTAACAGAGTTTTTAAAACCTCACCTAGTTGATGTTGTTCAATACAGTCAAACTCATGCTAAAGTGACTTTAGAGCCACTTGAGCGTGGTTTTGGTCATACTTTAGGTAATGCACTACGCCGCATTTTATTATCATCTATGCCGGGACATGCAGTAACCGAAGTTGAAATTGACGGTGTTCTGCATGAGTACAGTACTAAAGAAGGCGTTCAAGAAGATGTGCTTGATATCTTGCTTAATTTAAAAAAATTAGCGGTTCGAGTGCATAATAAAGATGATGTTATGCTGACTTTAAATAAATCAGGTATTGGTGCTGTAACTGCATCTGATATCACTCACGATGGTGATGTTGAAATTGTTAATCCTGATTTAGTAATTTGTCATCTTACTGATGCCAATGCTTCAATTAGTATGCGTATTCGTGTACAACGAGGACGTGGTTATGTCCCTGCTTCTGCTCGTGTCAAGTCAGAAGATGAAGATCGACCAATTGGTCGTTTGTTAGTTGACGCATGTTATAGTCCTGTTGAGCGTATCGCTTATTCTGTCGATGCTGCTCGTGTGGAACAGCGTACAGATTTAGACAAACTTGTTATCGATATGGAAACAAATGGTACTATCGATCCTGAAGAGTCTATCCGTCGTGCATCAACAATTTTGGCTGAACAACTTGAAGCTTTCGTTGATCTACGTGATGTACGTCAACCAGAAGTTAAAGAAGATAAACCGGAGTTCGATCCAATTCTTTTACGTCCAGTAGATGACTTGGAATTAACCGTTCGGTCTGCTAATTGCTTAAAAGCAGAAGCAGTTCATTATATTGGTGATTTAGTGCAACGTACTGAAGTTGAGTTGCTTAAAACTCCTAATCTTGGTAAGAAATCACTTACTGAAATTAAGGATGTGCTCGCATCTCGTGGTTTATCTTTAGGCATGCGTCTTGAGAATTGGCCACCAGCAAGTATTGTTGAAGACTAAGATAAAATTTATAAGAAGGATAAAGTTATGCGCCATCGTAAAAGTGGTCGTCAACTGAACCGAAATAGCAGCCATCGTCAAGCAATGTTTCGTAACATGACTAGTTCACTTGTTGAACATGAAATCATCAAAACTACATTGCCTAAAGCAAAAGAGTTGCGTCGTGTTGTTGAACCGTTAATTACGCTAGCCAAAAGCGATAGCGTAGCTAATCGCCGTTTGGCATTTGCTCGTATCCGTGATAAAGATACAGTGAAAAAATTATTTTCAGATTTAGGTCCACGTTTTGCTACCCGTCCAGGCGGTTATGTACGTATTCTTAAATGTGGTTTCCGTGATGGAGATAATGCTCCAATGGCTTATATTGAATTAGTTGATCGCCCTGCGGTAGAAGAAGCAGAAGCAGCAGCTGAATAATTATAAAATCATTGTGTACAAAAACCGGCTATATGCCGGTTTTTTATTAGTAAAATAAATTTTCTGTTTTATAAGAGATTTAAATCTTAAGCAATGACTTATTAATTTTATTATTGAGTTTTGAGTTGTAAATTAAAAGGGAATCCCTATAAGATACAGCAATATACATTAATAATGTGGCGGAGGGGTCTCTTCAGACAAGCTAGCAATATTTGATACTTGTGTTGCTTGAAGTTTTTGCGACAATAATGTTAATTGTTCTTTAAGTTTACTGATATCAGATTGTAGATTAACTACCATCTGATTTAATTCTTCAATGGTCATTTCTTGAAATGCAACTTTTGTTTCTAGTAATTCTAATTGATGTTTCATAAAGTGTTTTTGTGGATTCTATTCAATTTTTCATATTGTAAGCAAAAAGACCTATGAAATCCATCCTCGTTCGGCAAAAGAGACGTATTCCCCTTTACCTATTACAAGATGATCAACAATTCGGATATCAATTAATTCACAAACTTGCTCTATTTTTTGAGTTAATACACGATCTGCTTGACTTGGTTCAGCCATCCCAGATGGATGATTATGCGCTAAAATCAAACCCGCAGCGTTATGTTGCAATGCTCGTCTAGCAACTTCTCGTGGATGCACTTCGACACAATTATAAGTACCAATAAACATTTCTTCAGATGTAATTACTTGATTTTGATTATTTAAAAAAACTACCATAAAAATCTCACGATCTTTATTTGCTAATCGACTAGCTAAGTAATGATGAGTTAAGGATGGTGAAGAAAGAAAGTTTTCGTTTGCCATTTTAACTTTAAGGTATCGGTGTGAAAGTTCAATGACTGCTTTTAATTGTGTGTATTTTACTGTTCCTAATCCATTTTTTTTACAAAATTCACTATGGCTTGCATTAATTAAATTATACAAAGAACCAAATTCACTTAATAATTTTTGCGATAACTGTAAAACAGGTAAGTTACGGGTACCAGTACGTAAAAATAACGCTAGTAATTCAGCATCACTTAATGTTTCTACTCCAAATTTCAAAAGCTTTTCTCTGGGCATTAATGTTGTGGGTAGTGAAGACATAATACAATTCCTATTATTCAAAACTGAATTATTAATGGAATAATAGATAAGATAAAATAATAAGTAGAAATATTATGAGTTATTTCACAAAAAAATGAGAAACTTTGCACCATACAAAAAAAGCGCCTAATTGAAGTGACCCCCAATAGTTGGACAACCACTAACTGGGGGTCTTTTTATGTCAAAATATAGTCGAGATTTAAAAATTATCATAGC